>JBCCNG010000007.1:0-20344 GCA_039025955.1 Cyanobacteria bacterium P01_C01_bin.72
AATGACATGGTGTTTAGGTACTTTGGGAAATATCGTCCTCAAAACAGCAGTTTTCCCCATACTTATTCCTAAGTTACTTTAACCAGCAGCTTTCTGAGCAAACATTCTCTCAACCGAATAGCAACTCAGCTTCTGCGTACAGCAGCTAAAAACTAATCAGCTCAGGTGAAAAAAGGTCTGGGTCAGCATTAGTTACGGAAAATAAACACTTTGCTTTGCGCCGCCAACAAACTGCGGCGCTCTGGGCAAAAATCGTCTTCAACAATATAAACACTAAATGTTTGCGCACTATCACTTTTATTCGAGACTTTGTACCAAAGCCTTATATCGAAGTGTATCTATGAAAAATACCTCAAGACATCAGATAGTAACTAGCTTATAGCCTGGCTCGCTAACAAAACTTCTATCTATAGTTAGCAATACGAGCAAAACTAGTGGCTGATAAACTAGCACCACCAACCAAAGCTCCGTCTATTTCTGGCTGTGCCATAATTTCATCCACATTACTAGGTTTAACCGATCCTCCATACTGAATAGATACGTTTTTCTGAGCTAGATGTTGACGGATAATGCCGATGACACGATTTGCTTCAATTGATTCGCATGTGTCCCCTGTGCCAATTGCCCAAATAGGCTCATAAGCAATTACAAGATTGTTCTGATCAACATCAACTAAATCTTCCTTGAGCTGGGCAATAATAATATTTTCTGTTTCTCCTGCATCCCTTTGCTCTTTTGTTTCACCCACACAAAGAATCGGTCTTAATCCGTGTTTTTGAGCTGCTTTCAGCCTTAGATTGACAGTTTGGTCGGTTTCGCCGAAGTATTGCCTTCTTTCACTATGACCAACAATGACATATTCAACCCCAATTTCAGTCAGCATTGAACCTGAGATTTCGCCTGTGTAAGCGCCATCATTTTCCCAGTGAATGTTTTGAGCTCCCAACATAATCCTACTGCCATGAAGATGTTTAGACATGGAAGCAAGAGATGTGAATGGAGCGCATAAGACAATCTCTCGGTCTCCCAGCGCTTCCTGAATTTCAGATTTAAATTCTTGCATGAAATTCAGGGACTCCTCCTGATTTTTATGCATCTTCCAATTACCAGCAATAATTACTTTTCGCACAATTTACAAAATATCCTAGAATTCACTTTAATACTTTACTTCAAAAACAAGACACATCAATTCTTGGGTAATAATCTACTGAATGAAAATAAGTTAGAGCGATCGCTGCTGTTGGCAGTCAGAGCTGTTTCCGTCATGATTTTAATTTCCAGCAGACGTATATAATCAGTAAACAGTCAAGATTAATTAGACATAAATAATGACCGTAGTTGTCTTTGGTAGTATCAATCTAGATTTAGTTGTCGAAGTTCCTCATCTGCCAATCAAGGGCGAAACCGTGATCGGCGATCGCTTTTTCTCTGCTGCGGGAGGTAAGGCGGCAAATCAGGCTGTAGCGGTTGCCAAACTAGGCATCCCTGTCAGTTTAATCGGTCAGGTGGGAGACGATACCTTCGGTCAAACCCTAATTGAAAATCTGCAAGCCGCTGGCGTAAATACCGCTAACATTACCGTTAATCCTCATACACATTCAGGTGTAGCATCGATTGTGGTAGATCAATTTGGTGCCAATACCATTGCTTGCGCTGGGGGAGCGAATAATTTAGTCCGTGAGCCAGAAATTAAGCAGTTCAAAAAAATATTGCCCCAGGCAAAAATTGTGTTGTTGGAGTTAGGTATTCCCATTGCTACGGTTTTAAATGCCGCCCGAGAAGCAAAAGCCCAAAACTGCTTGCTGATTTTAGATCCTGCTCCCGTGATTTCTAACTTCCCAGAAGAGCTATACAGTCTGGTTGATATTATTACCCCCAACGAAATTGAAGCAAGTCAGCTAGTTGGATTTACAGTGGATGGCGTTACTACCGCTCGACAAGCGGCATCTGCTCTCCACCAGATGGGAGTCAAAAATGTAATTATCACTTTAGGCAATCAAGGCTCACTCTATAGCAACGGACAGGAAAGCTATTGGATCAAGCCAATCGATGTCAAAGTGGTAGATACGGTAGCTGCGGGAGACGCTTTTAATGGCGCTTTAGCTGTGGCTTTGGCATCGGGCAAACAGCACAAGGAGGCAGTACAGTGGGCAACGGTGGGAGGCGCTTTAGCTGTAACCAAAAGTGGAGCGCAGGTTTATTTACCCAGCCAAGATAGCTTTCAACAGCTACTCAATTTGCAAACATGGTCAGATTGATTGAATTTCTGGCACGCAAATCGCCTTTATTGCAGATATTGCCAGATTGTAGTTAATAATTTAGTACGGTCAAAAGGTTTGGCAATGTTTAGCGTCGCCCCCGCACGTTTTGATTTTGCCTCGTTAATTTTTCTTTGAGTTTCACTAACCATAATGATCGGGACACAACACAAATCTTGATGATTTCGCAATAGGGAACAGAGTTCATAACCGTTAATCTCTGGCATATTATCCCGCAGAAAAATTATGCTGGGCTGAAACTCAATTAGCTCGGCAAAGGCATTCATGGCATCTTTAATACATAGGACGCTGAACAAATTTTGTTCGAGATATTTACTCAAATTCTTCTGTGCCACAGTATCGTTATCGACATAGGCAATTTTCCAAGTATTTTCTAAGGCAATCACAGTCTGCTTACTATGAGAATTTACCTTCATGAAACCACTGTCTTCACCTCGCCAGTATGGATCTGAAGGCAGCTCAAAAAGATTTTTTTGTCGGGGCAAATTAGGGAGCAGATCAAATGGTGGCTTGGGGTCACGAACAACGATCGTATTGTCTAATATTGAAGGATAAAGAATTTTGGCTACTACCAGCTCGTCACGATCTATCACCGCACTAATCTGACGGAAGTTTAATCCCTTGAGTAACTTACGGATAGTTTCATTTTGCTGTACCGAAAGATTATTAATATGATAATCTTTGGCAGTTACTAAATAAGGACGCTGATAGGAAGACCAAATTTGATCGGCAAATGCATCCCAAGATTTAAGCCTTTTACGACATTGCTCAGTATAGGCAGTTAAATCAAAACGACAGACTTCCTGGATTTTGTTGGAGCGAGGAATTACCTTATATTTTTGCAGATCGGGCAAACAAAGAAAAGATTCAAATACTTCTCTCGTAATTCTTCTGATTAAGGTTATGGCTTCTTTTTCGCTTACATGACCTGCTTGCAATAGCCACATGATACTTTGATAGTCAGCAGGGAAACTAATATATGACTGTAGATCGTTAGTAAATTTCTGCCGTGGCTGCTTGATAATTGAGTTAGTAATCTGATTATTTTGATTACTTAAGCGACGTAAATGACGTTCTAAACGCTCGAAGGGAGCAACAGAATTAGTGGCATAAACCAACTGCCCCTCGTTAAAATGAATGAAGAAAATTGTAGAGTTGTAAACAACTCTCAGACAGTTATTCTCCTCGGCATAGGATAGCTCGCCTAGTATCTCTGGCAGCCTGTCCGTAAAAAAAATTACATTATTTTGATTTTGATCAATAGAATTGAGCTGATTCATGCATTCCTGAAGGCACTTAAACTCGAACAGCAACAATCTTAGAATACCCAACCAAGAAAGTCGAGTAACACTGGCTCAAAATACGACAATTTGTTAAATATGCAACAATACTGCTTTATCAACAGCATGTTCTCATCAAAATAGATAGCTCCTGCCATTTGACTCCCTCTCTCTAATTTGTCTCAAGTTGAGCTATGGCGTTTCTCCCACTCATAAGATATGTCTAACTCCTTCCCTCTGCCTCCTGTCTCAAACCAAGAAACTTCGTAACTCACTAAATTATGAGAACTGCTGTAGATTATTTTTCTTGCCAAAAGCTAGTATTCATGCTCCAATAAGGCAAATATCGAGGGATTAGCTAGAATAAGTTTAAGTGATTTGGACTGTGCTAATTTTCGGAATTAAAAAATCATAACTAGGACAGCTTTTATGGCATTATTTTGAGACAAAGACTCATTTTTTAAAAAAGTATTACATATAAATAGCAGGTGCAAGCAGCAGCTTACATTAACTAAACAGCAACATGACAACCGAAAATATACATTTACGCTCTGAATTTATCAACACTCAAGTTATTGCTCGTAACAGCGGTAAGAGACTCGGTGTAGTGAAAGAGGTCTTGGTAGATATAGACCGCAGAGAAGTAGTGGCTTTGGGATTACGAGATAATTTACTATCTGTTTCTGGGATACCTAAATATATGTATCTTGATAGTATTCGTCAAACTGGAGATGTCATCCTGGTAGACGATGAGAATGTGATTGAAGATATTGATATTGAAATATATAGTAAATTAGTCAACTGTGAGGTTATTACGGAAGCTGGCGAGCCTCTTGGTAAAGTTAGGGATTTTCAGTTTGATGCCGAGAATGGTGCCGTTAATACAATCGTAATTGCCTCTTTGGGAATACCCCAAATTCCTGAACAGTTTATCAGTACTTACGAAATCTCGATTGATGAAGTTGTTAGTAGTGGTCCAAATCGTCTAATTGTCTTTGAAGGTTCAGAAGAAAGAATCGAGCAAATATCCGTTGGTTTATTAGAACGTTTGGGTATTGGTCGTCCTCCTTGGGAGAAAGATGTTGGTTACTATCCGCAAACTATCAAAGCCGAAAATCAACTGCCTACAGGTACTCCTCTGCGCACGCCGATTTCTACCCCTGTAGATACTAGAGAACCCGTGATGGAAGAACGCTGGGATGAGGATGAATGGCAAGAGTCTCGCGTTGCACCACCGCCAATGAGACAGCAAGCCGAAGCTGTTCCTTATGAGGATGACTACGAAGAAAACAACTGGGAAGATGCTGACCCCGAAGTATATGAGGCAAAGGTCTACGAAGCACCACCCGTAAAAGAATATGAATATGAGGAGGTGTCTAATGATGATGTTTGGGATGACGACACCGAACCTCAGAGCTATAATCCGCCGCCAATCATTATTCCCGAGAAAGAAAAAGCTCCTAAATACGAAGAAGAACCTGGGTAAGGGGAGAGAGACTTGTTAAATGAAAGCTCACATATGTAGATATGGAATTACGCAATTCTCTAGTTTCTAATTTACCTAACCGTTCATTTTAATTCACACTAGGCGTAGAAAATAATTTGCCATCTATATAGCTAGTTTCGAGTTGGTTGCGATCGCAACTAACTCTTTTTTTTGTATAAACGCTCACCTTAACAGGGGTATCCTTTAAGACTTACGCCTTTATGCGTAGCAGAACTACTCCTCCGAACGAATAAATTAGAACGTATCAAAATTAATTAAAACGACCATAATTTATCACAGCCCCTATCACCTAAAAACTAGCAGAATTTAGTCGTGAGAAATCCACTCTAGATACTTGGGGTCGTCCACTAATTCTTGTGCTAGAAGAAAGCTGGATATAGTCCAGTTTTGGTATTTTCTCGCCTCTTTGCCTACTAACCGACCATTTTTCCCATCGTAGTATTCTGCCCACTCATCTTTATGTAAACGCTTGGTAGCGATATTGATTGCTCTTTGAGCTAAATCTAAACGATCCATTTTTACTGCTGCTGCTACGAAGAAGCCTAAAAGCACAGGCCAATTGCCCCCATTATGATATGACCAGGGACGATTTTTCGGGTCGCAACCTGTGAGGAGCTGCCAATCCCGATTTTTGAGTGCAGGAAAACAAATTTTCATTGGCATCCAGCCAATTAGATCATCCCACTTTTCCTCAATGGTATGCATGATAATCTGTCCCTGTTGCAGCATGACTAGAGAAGATAAAATCGCCATTAAGTTGCCTAGAGTAAAAAATCGGCAGTCTAAGTGAGAAGGACCTAAATTACCGGCTAGATATCCACCCTGTTCAGGAAACCATTCGCTCAGTTCGGCATAGGGAATCGATTCGGCATAGATATTGAACTGATTGAGAGCATCCTCGCCATACTCTTCGGAATTATAGCGATAGATAACATTGAGCTTTTCGGGATCTAGCCAATAGTTATGGCGAATATGGCTGGTTAGAGGCGGCAGGCGACTATCGATTGCCTGAAGAATTTTAGCGTTTTCTTGATTATGAAGCAGTAACTCCTTAGCGCAGCGCAGGGTAGTATGAAATAAAGCCTGAATTTCTAGGGGATGACCGTTAATTCCCATGCGACGATCAATCATACATGCTCCATCAGGAACAAGTAGAGTGGGATACATATCAAACCTAGCAGACAAGCAAAGCTCGATAATGAGTCGGATGCCCTTCTGCATCTCAGGACTATGAGCAAAAGAATTTTCTCCCGTTGCCTTAACATAGGCTCGCAGCAAAAATGTCCACCAGAGACAAGAATCTACAGGAGTCACTCTGCCAATAGCATGGTCGCCAAAATCAGCTTTCAAAAATTCTTCATCTCCTTGGTGTAGCACCTTAAAGCTAGCTGGCATCAAGCCCCGACCTGGCTCTAAAAAATCTAGCTGCTTTTCTTTGATCTGTAGTCTCAGAGTTTCCAGCAAAAAATTGCGTACGATTTCAGTCCGACCCCGAATTAAAAAGATAAGGGCTGCAGGAACAAAATCTCGGACAAAACACTGATCATAATTCAGAGAGGGTGAACTATAATCACAAGCCGCTAGAGTACCGATAGGGTTGCCTCGATAGTAAATGATTGAGGATTCGAGAGCTTGCCATGCTTCGGCAGCTACAACATAACTTTGTTTGGCAGTCAATTGTATAAAACCCCTATATTTAATAATCTACTAATTTTTAGCTAGCTTGATAATTAGTAGAATAATTTTGATTTATAGCAGATGTTTCTCTGTTATTATCACCCATTTACCCCGATTCTCAGAAACATTTGTCTTTTTCCCGCGTCAGAAATATTGAAGCGTAATTTAAATATGAGGCTGGCTAAAACTCTATGTCCTCATAATTATTCAAAATAACTAGCCATTTCGTCATTAAGCGCCACTACTATCTATGAATTTTAAGCAGCATCTTCAGCAACATGCCAAAACTGCACTATCTCTAGCAACTATTCCTGGAACGATTGCGAAGCTAGCCGTAGGCATCGCTTTTCTAGGCGCTCCAGCTATGGTTAATGCCTTAGAAATTGGAGATTTGAGCCTTGAACGCCTACAGCAGCTACGGCAAGTTATCAGTCAAAATAATGAACCACCTGAAGTTATTCTCGGTCAGCCCGATTCTGTGCCTGCGTCGCCCCGCACCACTCGCAGTGCCGATACGAGATTTACTTGCGAACTAGTCAATGGTGAATACACCGTTATGTATTATCCCGAAAGCCAACCCAACGAGGGCTATCCTTGGGCGATTCCTAGTGAATTAGGTGGAGGCTGGACTCCTCAAAGACGTTGTGATGCTATTACCTCTCGTTTTGAAAACTATCGCGGAGATGGATTGCTAGAGCTGACTACGGGAGTGGAAAATGGCTACGATACTATCTGTGTTACTACTCAGCTAGATCCTACTGATTGCCGTATTGTGCTGACTGTTCCCCCTGGACAAGATCCACAGCTAACTCGCGACTTGATTTTTGATAATTTATTGGTTGCCGACGATGGCGGCTCAACTCAAGGAGTCTATACTTTTGGAGACAGTCAAGGAAGCAGAGATATTATCGGCGAAATCGGCAATGTGATTAATGGGAGTGGCAGCAGTAGGGCGCGCCAATCTTCCCCCGAAGGCATCAATCTCAAACCCTTTTTAGACCCTGCTGATGGTGGTACAGGACAAAACTTCAGAAACACTTCTGCTGTTCCTGCTTCTAGAGATACCGAGCGCAAGCCCGCAATTTTTAAGTAGAAGGCAAAGGAGTAAGGAGTAAGAAGTAACGAGGGGTTTCCTCAAGGATTCCACAATCAGGGCAACGATTATCAGAAAAACGCTGGGCATCAGACTGCCAGGAATCCTTGAGGGCCGATGGAATGCTAAATATCTCAAGGGGTACAGCTTCGCAGATTAACTGTTAAATGATCTAAGCGTGGGCTAATAGTTGATCTGCTTGCTTGGCAGTCTCGAAGAAATAGCGAACATTATCTTCTGGTGTACCGACTAATACTCCATGTCCCAAGTTGAGAATATGCCCCTGATTACCCGCTTTGCGAATTGTATCTAAAATGCGATCACGAATCATGTCGTGAGAACCAAATAAGATACCTGGATCAATATTTCCCTGTACCTTCATATCTTTGCCCAGGCGTTGTCTAGCCTCTGCCATATCTACTGTCCAGTCAACATTAATGATATCGGCACCAGAAGGAGTCATGCGTTCTAATAGACCAGCACTACCGCTTACCAAAAGAATCAATGGTGTATCGGGATGGGTTTCTTTTACCTTACGGAATACCTGCTGTTGATAGGGCAAAGCAAAGGCTTCATAGTCTTGGGGACATAGCTGACCTGCCCAAGAGTCAAACATCTGTACTGCCTGTGCGCCACAGTCGATTTGATAGCAAACATAGGTTGCGATCGCATCTGCTAATTTACTCAAGAGCTGATGTAAAATTGTAGGGTCGGAAAAAGCCATTCCCTTGATATTAGAGTAGGTTTTTGAACCTTTTCCTTCCACGGCATAAGCCGCTAGCGTCCAGGGCGCACCGACAAAACCCAATACGGTAGATTGGTTATTTACTTCCGAGCGCAGGCTTTCTAAAATAGTCTTGATAAAAGGCAGGGATTCCTCTGGTTCTAAAGCGTGCAGCTTATCTACCTGCTGTTGCGAGCGAATGGGAGAACTAATAATTGGACCTTTGCCTTCGGCAATATCCATTTCAATTCCCAATCCTGGTAAGGGAGTAACAATGTCGGAAAACATGATCACGCCGTCTGGTTGAAAGGCTTTCCAAGGCTGCAAAGATATTTCAATTGCTACTTCAGGAATTTCAGAGCGTTCACGAAAGCTAGGATATTTCTCTCGAATATCACGGTATGCTTTCATGTATCTGCCTGCTTGACGCATCATCCAAACAGGAGGACGCTCTAATTTTTCGCCACGAGCCGCTCTTAACAGCAATGGCGTTTCCTGTACTTCGCTCATTTTATTAATTCCTGTTTAATATTTTTTCTTTTAGTGCAACTGTTAGCTTACCATTTCGTAAGGGTTTGATAGACTTGCAGGATTGTTTATTTATATGAAGCAACCTTTATTTGCAGTCTAATGTTTTCTCCCATAGCTCATTCTTGTTGCTCGGCGTTTATCGGCTCAAATCTCTAGCAATCAGTCGTCTCAACGATGAGGTCAGAGGTCGGTATTAAGGAATATATAGCTCCTTCTAAAGCAGAATTGGAATAAGGTTTGGTTAGATATGCATCATAATCTAAAGCCGCCGAAGTCTCTTCTGATGCTGGAGAATTGCCCAGCATTAGAATTGGAATATTGCGAGTTAGCCAATCTAACCTGAGAGCAGTGATTAACTGTAGCTCGATAACCTGTGACCATTCTAAATTGAGAATAACCAAATCAGGCTGATACTGCTGTACCCAAGATAAAATTGTCGCTGGTTCTGAAATTGATATGTTTACTAGATTAAACGCAGCTATAAGAGAAGATTGGTTTGCAAACTGCATTTTATTGCCGCTCACTACGAGCAGAGTTTGTATAGTTGGTTTTATATCTAGGTAACGAGCCATAATTTCTCTAAGTGAAGCTGGGGCGTGTAATCAATTGAGGGGAAGAATGCTTTTCCTAAAGGATACCGTGACCCATATGAGAGCCATTTTAACGACCTAATAAATACTGGCATTTAGGCTAGTTTTCTGTAGTGCTGTCTAGAGAATAATTAGTAATTTTAAGTAATTTAAAACTAAGTGTTGAAACTGCTTGAATAATTCAACTAAACTAAGCTTAAGAGCAATACGCCGTTAAATATTAATTTTAGTCCAATATGTTGGGAACGTTTCAACAAAGCAACTTACGCATTGAAGTCAATGCTTCGGAGAAAATAATAAAAGACAGTTTACTAGAAAGCGATCGCCTTAAACAATGGATGTGGCCGCAAAATTTTGCATCCCTGTCTGGTAAATTAAGCCCTGGAGATACTTTTATTAGCTCTCTGGGACTAGTAGAAATTGAACATCAAGTAGACCTAGTGGATGATTGTAGCCTACGCCTACTGTTGAGTAAAGGTGTCGATGGTTTCCACGAATGGCATTGGGGAGATGGCTGGCTGCAATCTCGCCTCGAAGGAGTGTCCATGCTACCTTTGAACTTGGGTCAGACTTTTAGCCTCTTCCGCCTACGGCAATATCTCAACACAAAATAAGAACTCAATATTTCAATTTCGGCTCGGATAGCTTTGCTCTTGTTTTTTTTTGCTGGCTGCTTAAACCCCTGCTGCCAAGTGTCTAAATTCTTTTTGCAACATAGCCATTAGCTGACTATTATTATTAGCTTTGGCGACTTGCCAACGATGCTGCAGGTTAGAACGCAGATTTTCTAAGTGTTTCTGTTGGGCAGCATTATTTTTTAACTGATAGTCTAGGATACTCAATGCTAAATTAATTGCCTCTCCCTGCTCAAACTGCTTGTCTCTCGGACTTTTTGGTTCTGTGGCTGCAATTTTAGCCTGATCAACTCGACGGCGATTTGGGCTTTCGAGACAAGATATGTGGCGTGGTAGCTTGGTTTTTGTCAGCTCAGGATGACTCAAACCATGAATATTTTCCGAGTGCAGCCTGCCACCACGTTTCTTTGCATAGCAAGATAAATTTAACATTACTGTAATGCTCTGTTATCAATAATAAATAGCGCTCAGGAGATAGGGATAAAAACAATATCTAGCATTAGGACTTAAATCTGAAGACGCTTAAAATAGCCTGCTTTTCAGCAACAACTACTCAGTCTTTAGTGTAAGCAACACCGCGATAGGTTAGTTCCGATTGAGCACGACGACGACGATGCTGCTCTTTGAGATGGTGAACTTTCCAAGGTTTACCGCGATATGTTCCCCCGACTTCTCCTTCATTAATATCCCACTTTGAATGGGGAGCTTCGTAAGATTTGCCTCTAAATTGTAGCTTCATTGCCTTACCTTTTTGACGAATATAGTGTTTGTATACGACAGAGATTAGTAATTTATGCTTTTAAATTTAGGCTCTTAACTTCTGTCGCCTCAGAGCAAGCAACTTTACTGCAACTTTTTATTGCCATGAAGTTTTGCTCACATAAATATTATAATGATTTTCTGTAGCAAATGTTACCATTTCTTTAAACGTAAGCAATATTTACTTTTCTTAACTTATTCACATGTAGGTAGAAAGCCTACAAATGAGAATAATAATGAATTTTAAAGCTTTTTAATTCACATCAGACGTATAAAGGCTAAACAACAAGATCAATCTGGGAATAAAGTTGCTCTAGTCCTGCGTCATTGAGCAAAACGATGTCGGCTAAAGCTTCTTTGTGGGAAAGTGGAAGTTGGCTATCAATTCTGACTTGAGCCTGTTTTGGAGTCAAACCATTGCGCTGTTGTAATCTGCTAATTTGTAATGAGCGATCGCAACTGACAACCCAAATTTCTGTAACCATATCTGTCAGATTGGACTCAAATAAAAGAGGGATAGACAGTACTATCGTATTGTCTTGTATTCTTTTTAGCTCTTGTTTAAAGCGATCACGAACAAAGGGATGAATCTGTGCCTCCAGCCACTGCTTCTCTTGAGGGTTGTTAAACACAATTTCTCCCAAAGCAGAGCGATTTAATTGATTATCTGGAGATCGCACTTTTTCCCCGTAGCGCTGCCAGATACTGCTCAAAATAGATGAATCTGGAGCTACAGCTTCTCTCGCATAAAGATCCGCATCCAAAATTGGCAGATCGTATTTCTCGGCGAGATAGTTAGAGACAGTGGTTTTTCCTGTCCCGATTCCTCCTGTCAGACCAATAAGTCGTTTAGCGGTATTTGCCATCTGAGAAATTACACTCTTGAGACAGTAGAGTGGGTAGTGGGCATTAGTGACAAGTTAAGACAAATTAACTTTAGTCAACTACTGCTGATAGTGTTTTTATTTTTACATAGGGTTCACTGAAAAAGTCTGAGTAAGGCAAAAAAGAGAGTTAAATTAAAAATGTCCATTAAAAAGCAATACTGTTCGGTTAATCTTGAAAGATGAATTAATGAGAGTATCCGTAACTACCCTCTCACCAATATTTCGGCGACAATGGCATAGTACTTACGAAGCTTTAGAAGATTGCAGTCCATCAAGAGAAAAGATGATGGCAATTTATACTCAACAAATAGCATTGAATCAAAGACCATTATTAGTTGGAGACCATAGTGCTTGGTTTAGACCTGATGCAGTCACCTTGAAAGAAAGAACTGATGAACACAAACCCAGTAAAATAGGCGTTAATAGACCGATTGGAATCGGATTTGGCTATAGTACTATCGCTTATGTCCCTGAAGAATTGGAAAGTTGGACTCTACCACTACTTCACGAAAGAATTAACAGTAGTGAAACCGCTATTAGTAAGTTGAGCGAAAACTCACACAAGTATGTTCTCAATTAGACCAGAGAGCTATTTTACTTGTGGATAGTCAATATGGATGCGCCTCTTTTGTACCAAAAACGGCGTTGCATAATTAAGACATGAATTAAGAAAAAAGATGATGCAATGTCCAGAATGTAAATCAGAGCATATTAGAAAAAATGGCAAAAATAGACAAGGTAAACAAAATTACGTTGGTGTCAAATGCGATCGCCAGTTCATCACGGACTACGAAGCTTATCTAGGATATTCAAGATACAAGGATACACTCAATGCGACAAGTGCAAGCCGCGACCCATCTATCCCTTTCGGGACATCTTCGGATATCGCATTGAGTGTAATTTTTAGGGTAACTTGTCACGAATGCTTAATTATCTGTTTCCAACTCAAAACCTGCATCGAGCATCATATTCAGCCTTTTCTTCCAGTCTCTTCCAAGCTGTACCGTTACGTCAGATTTAAGTACTCCTGTACTTTCTACTACCACTTCTCCTACATCGAGAATTGAGCGTACTTCTGAGGCTGCATCATCATCTCCTGACTGAGCGATTACTCTGGTTGTTGGCAGGGGGTCTTGCCAGTTGCGGCTGGCATATACTTGGCGATATCCTGCTTCTCGGAGCATATCTAAGGCTGACTGTAGAGCTTTTTGGCTCTTAGTACTGTCCTGAACCGAGATTCTAATTCTGGGATTACTGACATCGGAAACTCGATCTAAAGCAGCATAACGATTAGTAGAAATTTCATGATCTGAGTAATCTCTAGGCATGGCAAAATGCTGACTCATGAGGCGGTTAATTTTTCTGTGGTCGGGTAGCCAGTAGCTTACTTTTTCATCACCGCTGTTAAAGTCTCCCGGTAGCATCATCATCTTAACCCCAGAGCGATCGGTTTTGGAGGCGAAGTTAGACAGCGCCATCAATTCTTTGACGGTTAAATTGGTATCTAAGTGAGACTGGATCACCGACAGCAGTTTAGGAACTTTAATCACCGTAGCTGGCTTGAGAGTTTGCTCAACTGTGGCTCGCATTAGCATTTGCTGTCGCTGAACCCGCGAAATATCCCCCAAACCATCGTAACGATAGCGGAGAAACTGCATTGCTTTATCACCATCAAGGTGCTGCACGCCTTTTTTGAGATCAATATAAAGGTGCTGACTGAAATCGTTGTATTTCATATCTTTAGGTACGTTTAGCGTTACGCCGCCCAAAGCGTCAATTAATTTTTCTACCCCCTGAACATTGACTCGCACATAGCGATCAATTTCTATTCCCCCCAACAACTCACTAGCAACGCTGGCGCTTAAAGCAGGACCACCATAGTCATTGGCATGGTTGATTTTTCTGACCCCATAACCTTCAATGTAGACGCGAGTATCTCTGGGAATTGACAGAACGGAAACTTTTTCGGCATCAGGATCAAATCGCAACAGCAACATACTGTCACTTAAGCCGTCAAAAGAGTTAACTAGGTGATGATAACCTACGTCCTGTTTTTCGTATTCAATCCCTTTATTTTCTAGATCAGAACTAATAACTTTGATGCCTAAAAACAAAATATTGACAGGTCGTTTCAGTTCAGGCAAATTGAGGTTTTTTGCCGTCACCATTTCCGCTTTGCTAAAGACTTTTTGTTCTTCGCTACTCAGCTCAACCTGCTTCAGTGGAGGAACATCAGACATCGAAACAGCTAAGAATGCGCCTACTACCGCTGAGATCAGAGAAACGCTGGCTAAACCCAGTCCAACTAAAATAGCTTTTCCTTTATTCAATTTCTTCTGCTTTGTTTGGGGAGAGTAGTTAACGGAATTGAATTGAGCGGTTTTTCTTCCCGAAGGAGTTGATTGATAGGCTTTTCTTACTGACACAGAACACCCTCACCTAAATACAAATTAATATAATGTTTTTAAAGAAAAATTACGATAAGTAGAGACACAAATATAATTCAGTTAATATTAGCAGCTATTTACCAGAAAAAATACCGTATCAATCCCCAGGAGGACAAAAACTAAGCCTGTTTTTTTGGCAAGTAACGTATTTTGATTACTTAGTAAAGGCTGCATCATGCTTTCTCATTTTAGCGATCTCGTTAAGGTATTAGTATACCGATCAGCTACCTGGGAAAAAACGCTCTACAGTTATAGACTAATTTGCCTTAAATTAGTTTATTTTGTCGGCGGAAAACAGTCTTTTTTTACCAAGACGAGACATCAAAAAGGTGCAGACTAGAAAATAACCTGTGGTTGAAATGGCGTTAGCGTAGAGAAAACGGAAAGAAGTAATTTCTGTTCCACTACTGGCACCAGAAGTAAGCAGAATATAAGAACAGAGCCAAACTAAAGTTAAACTAATCGACCGTCGGCTTGCTTTTAGCTGCTGTTGTTGCTGAGAGTAATCGGTAAAAGGATTATGCTGCGAGTCCAGCCCATGATTACTCTGGATTTTATGTTTGGTTCGATATAAAGTCCAAATAGCAGGAATTATCCCGACGACAGGTAAATAATAAGTCCAAAGCTGGAGATGTTGCTCCGTCTGACTAGGAGTAGGGAGTTGATTGCTCATTTTGTTATCAGTTCACAAATGGAAATCTCATGACGTTAATTGAAGATCAAATTTCAGCAATTGTTTTAGCTGGGGGAGAAAGCTCTCGTATGGGACGAGATAAAGCCTTGTTGAAATTGGGTAAAGACACCCTCTTGTCCCATGTCTGTTCGGTAGCTAGGGAATGTACTGCTCAAACCTGTGTGATTTCCCCCTGGATTGAAAAGTATCAGCATTTTCTCTCCCCTGGTTGTCAACCTGTAAAAGAACAGTTGGTTTTAAACGCGACTTCTAATACCCCTTTAATTGGCTTTGCTCAAGGAATTAAGCTGGTTAAAACTGAGTGGGTATTATTACTAGCCTGTGACTTACCTCACCTATCTTCGTCTCAAGTAAAACAGTGGTTATTAGCTTTGACAACAGTATTACCCGCAGAAATTGCTCTTTTGCCCCGTAGTCCTAAAGGATGGGAGCCGCTTTGCGGTTTCTATCGTCGAGATTGCGCTTCTTTCTTAGAGGAATATATTCAAGGAGGAGGAAGATCTTTCCAAAAATGGTTGCAGGGACACGATATCCGAGAATTAGTAATCAGCGATCGCCATTGTTTATTTAACTGTAATACTCCAGAAGATTGGGAATCAGTTAACATTTAGCATTTAACATTTAACATTTAGCAGTCAACAGTGAATAATTGCAGTTCAGCGTCGGTGATTATCAGGCTAGCGGAATTTTAGCGAGTAACTATATAGAATAATTAAGATTAAATAATTAATTAGCAAATTTTCCCAGTTTTTAGAATTTCCAAGATGGCAAAACCGACTCAAGCTCATTTAGAACGCATTATTAATAAAAACGACCCCGTAGAAGAAAGACAGCAGGCTCTCGGTAAAATGCAATATTACATGGGAGCAAAACTCGTAGAAGTTCGGGTCGATCCTCAGAAGGTGCTGTATCGCTGGTCGATTGAAAACCAAGACGATAAGCAAATTTGCAAACTTAGTGCTTTTTGGGGCGAATCTAAGCAGAAATTACTATCGGGAGAAGAACCCCTCACAGGTAGGGAATTGACTAGCTGCGCGGGGGCAAATGCTTCAGGAGGACTAGCACAGGCGGCTAAACTTTGCGGTTTTGCTTCAGATACAGCCACCTTTAAAACTAAGCTGCGCGAAACAGCCGAGAGCTTAGATATCCCCCTAGAGTCTTTTAAACAATTGCTGGCTTAAAGTCAAATTCCGAGTCAAATTCTGCCAGTTAGGTCTTAACTGACAAAGATTTTTCTACCAGACTAGAAGGAACAGTTTGCGGGCGATCGCTTTCTGGTTTATGAGCTAATTTTGCTGGGGCTAAACTGACCGCACAGGCTTTTAGTTCTGGTTCGAGGGAAATTGGGCAGCTTTCAGGATGAGTAAAAGAATTTGCCTCACCTTGGTCTGTCCATAATGCTCCCCAGTGCATCGGTAAGAATACTGTACCTGGAACAATCGCTTTAGTGATGCGAGCAGGGAAACGCCCCTCGCCACGGCGAGATCGCACTTCTACCATCATTTGTTCTTCAATTCCTAGTTTCTGAGCGTCCCGGGGATGAATTTCCAAAAACGGCTCGGGCTGTTTCTTCATGATCCTCGCGATGCGACCAGTACGGGTCATGGTGTGCCAATGTTCATAGAGACGACCAATCGTCAAGACGAAGGGATACTCGGGACTGCTGGGTTCAGCTAAACCACGGGAATGGAACGCCGCAAATTTAGCTCGTCCATCGGCAGTATTAAATCTACCGTCAGTATAAAGTCTTTTCGCAGTGGGTGTTTCTTCTTTATTGCGAAACAAATTGCCAAATAGGCCTGTATCTTCTTGCTCGGGAGAAATATTACCGGCGGTGTTACAGGTTGCAGCCAGACTTTCGAGGTTTTTTCTGGTTTCTAGGGGAGAGGGCCATTGGATTGAACCCTGCTGCCGCAGTCTGCCATGACTTAAGCCGCTCATGTCACAGGGACGATTTTGAGTTAGAGACACAAATTCTTGGTATACCGCAGCCGAATTGGCAAAGTTAAATTCGCGCTCAAATCCCAGACGACGACCAACTTCGGCAAATATTTCCCAGTCTGGTCTTGCTTCTCCTGGCGCAGGTCGAAACTGAGGACAAAGAGTGACCACTCGCTCGGAATTAGTCATCGTTCCTGTTTTCTCCCCCCACTGAGCCGCAGGCAATACTACGTGGGCATAGCTAGCAGTTTCGATCGGGTAATAGGCATCTTGAACTATCGTAAAGGGCGATCGCAACAGGGCTTTTTTAGTGCGTACTAAATCGGGCATACTTACCGCCGGATTGGTCGCCGCTATCCATAGCACTCCAACATCTCCAGTTTCTAAACCCGTAATCATGCTCCAGGCATCTCGACCAGGAACAGGGTTAATACTATTTGCAGGCAATCCCCAAGCCTGTTCTAATTCGGCTCGATGCTCGGGATTTTTAACGACGCGGTAGCCAGGTAAAATATGGGCTAGCCCTCCTGCTTCTCTGCCCCCCATGGCATTGGGCTGTCCTGTCAAGGAAAAGGGCCCTGCCCCAGGCTTGCCAATATTGCCCGTCATCAAATGTAGATTGATAATGGTACGGACTTTTGCCGTTCCCTCAGAGGATTGATTGACTCCCATAGACCACAAAGAGAGGACGTTATCTGACTCTGCCCAATAGCGAGCGGCTTGCTCTAGGTGGTCGATCCGAATGCCGCAGCGACGCGCTACTAGTTCGGGAGGATAAGCCTGAATCACCTGGGCAAAGTTACCAAACCCCTGAGTACATTCATCAATAAACAGGGTATCTATTTCTCCCCAGCGCAGCAGCAGGTGAGCGATACCGTTGAGCAGATCCATGTCTGTCCCTGGCTGAATTGCCAGATGTAAATCTGCATCCTTAGCTGTTTTGGTCTCGCGCGGATCGACCACGATCATCTTTACCTTACGGTTTTTTTTGTGGTATTGTCGCAGACGGTTATAGACAATGGGATGACATTCGGCGGTGTTTGTGCCGATCAAAAAGGCACAGTCGGTCAATTCTAAATCGTCATAGCAAGCAGGAGGACCATCTGAACCCAAACTTTGAATATAGCCTGCTACTGCTGAGGACATGCAGAGGCGAGAGTTAGCATCAAAATTATTTGTCCCCAAGCAGCCTTTTAGTAATTTCTGGGCAATATAGTAATCTTCGGTCTGAAACTGTCCCGAACCATACATACAGATTCCATCTACTCCGCGCTCTGCTATCGTTTGGCGCATTTGCTGGACGATTCTGTCTAAAGCTTGATCCCAGCTTACCTGTTTAAATTCCTGATCTAAAGAGTCGCGCATCAGCGGATACTTGAGACGATTTTTATCCAATGACTCGGCAATTGTTCCGCCTTTGACACAAACTTTACCTTTACTCGAAGGATGAGCGCGATCACCTCTAACCTGCCACAGCGGATTACCATCGCTATCTCTATTAGTTGCCTTGCCCGATTGTGCCGGGGGTGATACTTCCAAACCGCAGCCTACACCACAGTAGGGACATAGAGTTTTGATTGGTTCGCTCACGTCTATCTCTCTCCCAGTAATGATCTATAGTTTATTTTCTTAGATAAAAAAGCTTATTTTTCTTCTGTTCTAGCCTGTATTTTGGCTCGATTACTGTTACTAATTATGCCAATTTAAGCTTTATTTTATATTTTTTGCTAATAATTAATCTCATATCTAACTTTGAATTTTATACTTTCAGAGTCACAAATCCTAATCAAAAGGTGCTGAGAACTTTCCAGTTTCAGCACCAACCTCTTGACAAGACCAAGAGTAATAATTTTTAGATCTTTTCTGGCTCTAAAGTTGAACCAGCAACTGGTGCAACTTCATCCTCACCTTCGTGAAATTCAGCAAAAGATCCTTTGGGTTCTTTGAGGAAGAAAATACACAAGAAAGCCACAATCAATCCTGCAATACCCAAAACTTGGAAGAAGCCAGCGTTAACCGCCGACATTACTGGTTCTCCGCCGTTTGCTGCCCCCGATGATTCAGTAAGCAACAAACGGGTGGTTAGGTAAGCTACCGCACCAACGTTACCGTATGCACCAACATTACCAGCAATCTGACCTGTAATCCGACGTTTTACTAGAGGCACAATAGCAAAGGTTGAACCCTCAGAAGATTGGACAAAGAAGGAACATGCCATAGTTAACAATACTGCCAGAGGTAAAGACCAACTACTGTCAACAGTACTCATCATCATGTAGCCAATACCCATACCGGCGGTCAAAACCACCATCGTCCACTTACGACTACCTAGAGTATCAGAAATAATACCACCACCAGGACGAGACACTAGGTTCATAAAGGCATAGCTAGAAGCAATAACCCCCGCTGTTGCTGGATCAAGCTGAAAAGTTCCTTCAAAGAAGGCAGGCAACATGGTGACAACCGCTAACTCAGAACCAAAGTTCACAATGTAGGTTAACTCTAGGAGCGCAACCTGACTAAACTCATAGCGATCTTCAGGAGGATAACGTTTACGTCCAGCAAGTAAATCTTTATTCACCGCCCAGCAGTTGTAGGTTTGGAAGGCGTATAGACCAGCCAAAACTAGCCAAGCGATCAACATTCCTCCAGTAGTTAAGAATTTAACCTTGGTTAAACGCCACGCTAGGACACCTAAGATCAAAGTTAGAGGCAAGTTCATCAATAATAAGAACCAGAAGTCTTTAACTGTGGTTACTTCCATCCCTCTAGCACTACGGGGACGACGATAAACTTTTCCTGGAGGAGTATCAGAAACGCTAAAGTAATAAATCACACCATAGATTGCGGCAATAATCCCAGTTCCAGCGATCGCCGCTCTCCAGTTCAAGGCAGCAGTTTGGAAAGAAGGAAACCAGAGAATGGTAAATTCCTTGGGAGCATCCAGGTTTAAAACACCAGGCAAAGCGGTTAATCCCAGGGCAAAGATAACCATAGTAAAGGCGGAAAAAGCCGAACCGAAGTTGCCCCAGCCGCCATAGATACCTTCGGCTGTTCCCACATCTTTAGGGGGAAACCATTCTGCTACCATGCGAATCCCAATTACAAAACCAGCACCGACGATACCCATCAGCAAACGACCAAAGACTAGCTGATTGAAGCTTTGAGCCGTCGCGAAAATCAAACAGGGAATTGCTGCATACATTAACAGCAAAGAATAGGTCAGACGAGGACCGTATTTGTCTAGCAACATGCCAATGATAATACGTGCTGGCACTGTCAAAGCTACGTTACACAAAC
>JBCCNG010000008.1:0-20277 GCA_039025955.1 Cyanobacteria bacterium P01_C01_bin.72
GAGATAGAATCTTGAGTTGGCCTCTAATGTTGGCAGCAGTACTGACATTAGTATGGAGACAAGTGCCTTCGGTTAGAGAACTAAATCGAATGTTAGCTAGGGAGAATTTGTTGTGGGCAAAAACAACTTCTGTATCTCAGCAAGCTTTATCTCAAAGACTTTTAACTTTTCCTGCTGAATTATTCGAGGGAATCCTCAGCGAGTTATTGGTTACTCTCAATCATCGGTGGCATCAAAGGCAAAAAAGACCTCTGCCTTTAAGCATGGCTCATGCAAGTCAATACTTTCAACGAGTTTGGATTGTTGACGCTTCTACCTTAGAGGCATTATTTCGCAAGCTCAAAAGCCTTGAGAGTTCGGGCTTAGGCAAATTAGGCGGAAGAATTTGTGCGGTTGTAGACCTTAAGACTCGTTATCCAGTCCAGACTTGGTTTGACGAAAGACCTTACGCCCACGAGAGTAATTTTGTGCCAGACTTACTCAAACGTGCGCTGGAGCGCACCGCCAGCGAAGCTGTCGGAGTGCCTTCGGCACTCACACCTAAAACATTACTGCTATTAGACCGAGGATTTTGGAACTATAGCTTGTTTGAGAAACTGATTCTCGCTCAATCAGATTTTATTACTCGACTCAAATCCAACGCTAAATATGAATCGATTTCAATCCTCAGTCAGTCTTTTACTCATCGAGATACTTTGATTCGCCTGGGTACTGGTTATCAAGGTAATCCCATTTTGGATCTGCGTTTGGTTGAGATTCGCCACGGTCGTAGCTGGTATCGATATTTGACTTCGGTACTTGAACCTGATGTTTTACCTCCTTATGTCGTTGGCGATCTTTACTCCCGTCGATGGCGTATCGAAGAAAGTTTTTTGTTGCTCAAACGCTTGTTAGGTTTGAGTTATTTGTGGACTGGTTCAATTAATGGAATTAAACTCCAGATTTGGGCCACATGGCTTTTCTATGCCATACTTCTCGATCTGTGTGATGAGATTGCCGACTCGCTTACCTTGCCTCTCGATTCTATTTCCGTAGAAATGGTTTTTCGGGGAATTTATCACTTTACTCAAGCATTAAATCAAGGCATTGCCACTGACATTTTTGCTTATCTAACTGCACCCGAAAATCACGACTGGGGTATAGTAAAATCCCCCCGTCCCAAACGCACTAGAACGACTCTGGACTTGTCTCCAACTCCCTCTTGACATCTGGCTTTCGAGCTTAACTTGTCACCAATGGGTGATGGCTTATGCCCCAGAAATGAATAAACGATGTCGCAAACATCTCAAGGTGACCAACGATTCATGGAAAGTCGATGAAACCTACATCAAGGTAAAAGGCAAATGGAAATACTTATACCGCGCTATCGATAAAGATGGAAACACCATTGATTTTCTCCTTTGTGCCAAAAGAAATGCTCAAGCAGCAACCAGATTTCTCCAGAAAGCATTGAACGGATGGCACTCAGTAAATCCCAGAGTAATCAACACTGACAAGGATAAAGCCTATCCCAAAGCCATCGTAGATTTAACCGAATCTGGTTCATTATCAGAATCCACCAAACATAGAGCAGTCAAATATCTCAATAATTTAATTGAGCAAGACCACCGCTACGTCAAAAGAAGAGTTGTTGTCAGCCAACATTTTCGCGAATCTTGGAGTGCTTATCGAACTATTTCTGGGTACGAAGCAATGAACATGATTCGTAAAGGTCAAATCCAAAATGTGGAACGAGGAGATATTCTAGGTCAAATTGAGTTTATTCATTCTCTCTTCGGGATTGCTGTGTAAAATTTTCAGAATGCCAAGTTAATTTAAGACTCTTCTCTTATTCTGCACTCTTATCCTAATTTTTTGCAACACTACCTGAAAAAAGGGCGGAGTTATAACCACCCTAAAATAAAATAGTCTTTTCTAAATCTCTTAAGTACTGAAATATCTGGCTATAGGGTGATAGGTAACAATTGCCGTAGTAGACTGTTCGGGATAGAGCTGTTCACTTTCATCCATGTACATATTGATGCGTTTAGTGCCTAGCAAATCTAGCTGCTTAAACTGATCCGCAATATTAGGACAAGCAGGATAGCCAAAACTGTAGCGCGAACCTCGATAACGCTGCTGGAGGATATCGCGGATGCCGCTGGGTTCTTCGGCTTCAAAGCCTAACTCGCTACGAATTCTGGCGTGAGTCCATTCTGCTAGTGCTTCTGCCATTTGTACCGCCATGCCGTGGAAGTAGAGATATTCTGTATAGTTATCAGCCTGAAATAGCTTTTGGGCGTATTCGGTGGCAATTTCCCCTACCGTTACCGCCTGCATGGGGAAGACATCAATTTGACCCGATTCTTTGGTAGCAAAGAAGTCAGCAATACAGAGGCGCTTGCCTGACTTCTGACGGGGGAATTCAAAGGAGGTTACAGGTTGGTTGAATTCCTGATCTGTAGATTCGTAGACATACAGGGTGTTACCTTCGGCGTTGCAGGGGAAGTAGCCATAAATAACTGTGGGATGCAGTAGATTTTCCGTACTGATTCTTTGTTTCCACTCTTCTAAAATAGGATCGACTTTGCGCGCCAGGAACTCATCGTATTCTTCCCTTGATTGATTTTTGGGCTTACGGAATTGCCACTGTCCGACATATAAAGCCTGTAGGTCAAGATAGGGAAATACTTCATCTAAAGGAATATCTTCATGTTTCAGAATTTTCGTACCCCAGAATGGTGGCTGGGGACGTTCTAGATCCAAAGTTACTGCTTCGGAACGTCGAGTATCGATGACTAGAGGTTCGGCTGGCTTACTTACCTCATCGACAAAGATTTTATCCCGGTCTTCTCCCGCAAAGGGCTGCTGTCCATTCGACTCTTCTACAGAGGAACTATCAACCTCATCTAAAAATCCCTGTAAATCGTCCCAATTATTTTCTGTCTTGGCTGGCATCAGCTTATCCATAAAGTTAAGATCGGCAAAAGCATCTTTACCATAGACAACCCTTCCTTTGTAGGTATTTTGGCAGTCTTGGTTGACAAATTTGGGGGTTAAAGCCGCACCGCCAAGTATGACGGGAACGGTAATTCCCTTCTCATTAAAGGTTTCCAGGTTGTCTTTCATAAATGCCGTAGATTTTACCAGCAAGCCACTCATGGCAATACAGTCTGGCTGATGTTCTTCGTAGGCTTTGATAATGGCTTCCACAGGTTGTTTGATACCCAGGTTGATTACCTTGTAGCCGTTGTTGGAGAGAATGATATCCACCAGGTTTTTGCCGATATCGTGGACATCTCCTTTAACCGTGGCGATTACAAACTTGCCCTTACCCCTGTCGTTTGCCTCTTCTTTGTCCATGTGGGGTTCAAGGTATGCCACTGCTGCTTTCATAGTTTGGGCTGATTGCAGGACAAAAGGAAGCTGCATCTGTCCTGAACCAAATAGTTCGCCAACCACTTTCATACCGTCTAGTAAGAAGGTATTAATAATATCTAGTGGGGCATACTGACCCAACCCTTCGTCTAAAGCCTCATCTAAGCCAATTCTTTCTCCATCGATAATGTGTTGTTTCAGACGTTCATCAATCGGCAAGTTTTTATCTACTGCTTCGGATTTTTTGGCTTTTTTACCCGCAAAGAGAGTAGTTAGTTCCGCTAGAGGATCGTAGGTACAAATATCGCCGTCAAACTTCCGCAGGTCATAAATTAGGTCATGGCAGATCTTCTGATGCTGGGGATCAATTTTCGACAGGGGTAAAATCTTGCTGGCGTTGACAATTGCCGAGTCTAAACCAACCTGCATACATTCATGCAGGAAGACGGAGTTAAGTACCTGTCTAGCAGCGAGGTTTAAACCAAAGGAGACATTGGAGACACCAAGTAAGACATGACAGCCTGGTAATTCTGACCTAATTCTTTTGGTTGCTTCCACCGTTGCTTTACCGTTTTCGCGGTCTTCTTCAATGCCTGTAGATACGGGCAACGCCAGGGGGTCGAAAAAGATTTCATGAGAGGGAATGCCATACTCTACGGCAGCATCATAGGCACGTTTGGCGATCGCAAATTTTTTGTCTGCCGTCCGTCCCATGCCATCTTCATCAATCGTCCCAATTACTATCCCCGCACCGTATTTTTTTGCCAGTTCTAAGACCTGATAGAACCTTTCTTCCCCATCTTCATAGTTGGTAGAGTTGAGAATACATTTCCCCCCAGCAACTTTTAACCCCGCCTCCATTTTTGTCCACTCAGTGGAGTCCAGCATCAAGGGCAAAGTAACGTTATTTACTAGACGGGATGCTAGTTCGTGCATGTCTTTTTCTCCGTCCCGCCCAACATAATCGACGTTGACATCAAGTACGTGTGCGCCTTCTTTGACCTGAGACTTAGCCAAAGCTACCAAGCTATCCCAGTTTTCTTCGTTGAGTAAAGTACGGCACTTTTTAGAACCGCTAGCATTTAATCTTTCGCCGACAATGAGAAAAGAATTATCCTGCACGTAGGGCTGAGTCGTGTAAATCGATGCCGCAGAAGGTTCATAATGGGGATGGCGTTCTTTAGGAGTCAAGTCATGTGCCACCTCTGCCAGCCGCTGAATATGGTCGTAACGAGTACCGCAACAGCCACCAATGATTTGTACCCCCAAATCCTCTACAAAGTGCATTAACGCCATCTTCAGTTCCAGCGGCGTTAAGCGATAGTGAGCATGTCCGCCAATATTTTCTGGCAAGCCAGCATTAGGTACACAGGACACGACAAAGGGAGAGTGTTCTGATAAATGTCTGATGTGTTCTTTCATCAAATCGGGCCCTGTAGCGCAGTTGAGACCCAAAATATCGATAGGAAAAGGTTCTAAAATAGCTAAAGCTGACTCCATAGTTGAACCAGACAGCATTGTTCCCATTTGTTCCATAGTAACAGACACCATCAGGGGACGGCGATCGCCTTTAGCCTTAAATACTTCTTCGATCCCGTTGAGCGCTGCTTTAATCTGCAACACATCCATACAGGTTTCCACCAAGAATAAATCTACACCACCGTCGTATAAACCCTCTGCCTGTTCCTGATAGTTCTCTAGCAAAGTATCGTAGTCAATATGTCCCAAGGTGGGCAGTTTCGTTCCTGGCCCCATCGAACCGGCAACAAATCGGGGTTTTTCGGGGGTCGAGTATTCCTCTGCCAGACTTTTAGCTAATGCCGCAGCAGTTTTATTCAAATAGTAAGCCTGATCTCCCAAATCATATTCAGCCAGGACGACCGACGTACCGCCAAAAGTATCAGTTTCAATAATATCTGCCCCTGCTTCGAGAAAGCCGCGGTGAACCTTGGCTACGGCTTCAGGTTTAGTATGGACTAAATATTCGTTACATCCTTCATACTCTTCCCCCCCAAAATCTGCGGCGGTCAGATTTTGTACCTGAAGATTTGTTCCCATTGCCCCATCTAATATAAGTACGGGACGTTCTGGACTGTGGAGACGGTCTAAAAAAATACTGTTCATTGCTAGCGACTGCTGATCAACAGGTTAAGTTACATTAAGTCTTATTATATGGATTTATCAGGATAAAAAAAACTTATCTTCTGAGAGTCTGGATCTGAGGTTAGTCAAGGAGCAGAAAATTTGCTTTGCAGATCATTTCTGCTGCGGCATAGGGAAGACTAAATTTAACAAGTTAGATTGTTGTTCTATTTTCGCCTATTTTTTTGTTTGGCGATCGCCTGTGGTACTTTTTTTCAGCTCTTGAACCTCAATGAATGACCTCAAAAACCAGATATTTCCTGCTAGTACCAAGCCAGGAAAATGCTCTCTGAGAATTTCTCTGCGCTGGGTTTTAGTTGTACCGTTTGTGGTGCAGATTTTTGCTGCGGTGACTATTGCGGGATATTTGTCATTTAGGCATAGTCAAAAGTCAATTAAAAATCTGGCTGTCCATTTGATGTCGGAGGTAGAAGGGCGGATTGATGAGCATCTGGAATACTATCTAACAACTCCCGAACAGATTAATCAACTCAACCAAATTGCTCTGGATTTGGGACAGCTAGACACAAGTGATTTAAGCTCGATGGAGCGGCATTTCTGGCAACAAAGTCAAATCTTTCCTACCATTAGCTATATTCAGTTTGGCAGTGCAGAAGGAGAATTTGTCGGCTTAGAAGTAAATGACGATGATGTCATTAGATACCAGGTAACAGACTACCAAAAATCTTTACAGACTTTCGAGATTGAAAACAACGGCGAGCGCGGTAAGTTTTTACGTTCTACTGCTCACTACGACCCTCGTGAGCGTCCCTGGTATCAAACTCCTCAAAAAGCCAATCGTGCCGCCTGGACGGATATTTATACCTGGGTCGATCCCCCTACCCTGGCAATCACCCTCGGGCAACCTTATTATGACCCATCAGGAACATTTCGCGGCATCTTGGGGACAGATCTCAGCATTGCCCAAATTAGCGAATTTTTACGGACTTTAAAAATTGCTCAAACTGGTCAGGCATTTATTGTAGACGCATCAGGAATGTTGGTCGCCACCTCAACCGCAGAAAAGCCCTTTGAAATGCAGTCTGCTGTTCCCCAGCGAATTCATGGCACTGACAGTACAAACCCTATGACTCGCGCAACTGCCCAATATCTAGCAAATTTGGCGCGAGATCAGGGTAAATCTGGTCTGTTAGAAGGTCACAGTCTCAGTTTTGAGATCGACGGCAAACGACATTTTCTCTCCATTAGTTTGCTACAGAATCGTTATGGTTTGAACTGGACTAAAGCAATCGTCATTCCTGAATCGGACTTTATGGCGGAAATTTATGCAAATGCTCATAATACTATTTTGCTTTGTATTGCTCTGCTATTAGCCTCTACCTTATTCAGCATGCTTATTTCTCGCTGGATTGCTCAACAAATTGGTTTGGTGGGTGATGCGACTATGGCGATCGCTGCAGGAGATTTAGACCAAAAAGTCCAGATTAAAGGCATTGAGGAAATAGGATCTCTGGCTAGCTCTTTTAACTGCATGGCAGATCAGTTGAGATGTTCTTTTGCTCAGCAGGACTATGTTAATGACGCCTTGATTATCGCTAATAAAGAGCTAGATCTAACCAATCAAGAGTTGGAAGATCGGGTAGCAGCACGCACGCAGGAGTTACAGACAGCAAAAGAGGCGGCGGAGGTGGCAAATAAAGCTAAAAGCACCTTTTTGGCAAATATGAGTCATGAGCTGCGAACTCCTTTAAATGCTATTTTAGGCTTTGCCCAGATTATGCAGCGAGACCAATCGGCATCGCAGTCACAGCTGGAAAGTCTGAATATTATTAATCGCAGTGGGAAACATCTATCAGCTTTGATTAACGACGTGCTAGATATGTCCAAAATTGAGGCAGGGCGGGTAACTCTTTATTGTCAAAGCTTTAATCTGCACCGACTCCTAGAGACTACTGAGGAAATGCTGAGAATCAAAGCTGATGCCAAAAATCTCCAGTTTCTCTTTGAGCTGCATCCAAACTTGCCGACCTATATTCGTACCGATGAACGCAAGCTACGACAGGTATTAATCAATTTATTGAACAACGCCCTCAAATTCACTGAGCAAGGCAGGGTGATCTTGAGAGTTAAAGCCGATGCTGACAATCCATATCTTTTGTGGTTTGAAGTAGAAGATACAGGGGCAGGAATTAAGCCTGAAGAATTGCCCACTCTATTTGATGCCTTTACCCAAACAGAAACAGGTCGGCGGGCAGACGAGGGAACTGGCTTGGGCTTGCCCATTAGCCGCAAATTTGTGCAGCTCATGGGGGGAGAGATTACCGTCAACAGCCGTTTAAATCAGGGGACAGTGTTTCGGTTTCAAATTCTGAGCGAATCAGCGATCGCCAGTGAGCTTCGAGGAGTTAAGTCTAGTAGTAAAGTGAGCGCCCTCCAGCCAAATCAACCCAGATATCGTATCTTAGTCGTCGATGACCGCCAAGAAAATTGTCAGCTTCTCTCCCAGTTGCTCCAGCCCATTGGTTTTGAAGTGAGAGAAGCCGCTAACGGCAAAGAAGCAATTGAAGTCTGGCAGGAGTGGCAGCCCCATTTGATTTGGATGGATATGCGAATGCCAATCATGAACGGTTATGAAGCCACAAAATACATCAAATCACACCTAAAAGGACAGGCTGTTCATATCATTGCCTTAACAGCTTCTACTTTTGAGGAGGAAAAAGCAATTATTTTATCGTCAGGCTGTGACGATTTCGTGCGTAAGCCATTTCGTCAAGAGGTCGTATTGGAGAAAATTGCCCAATACCTGGGGGTGACATATATCTATGAGGAGGAGCGAGAAATATCCCCTGTTGCCTCGGACTCTAATTTGCTTCTGGACTCTTCCTCTTTGGAGTTGATGTCCCAGGAGTGGTTAAACCAGCTAGAGTCTGCCGCTGTGGAATTGGATGATGGGGCGATCGCCAAATTAATCTATGAGATATCTGAGTCACATAGTCTTCTCGCCCAAACCCTAAAAGAGAAAGTTGATAATTTTGATTTTGATGAGATTGTAAGCCTGATTCAACAGGTAGCTAAAAACTAAGCTTAACTTTTATTAGAAATGAATCTATTTAGTCAGCAGCACCACAATATTTTAATTGTCGATGATATTGCCGATAATTTGCGAGTCTTGTCGCGTACTTTAGGTCAAAAGGGCTATAAAATACGCTGTGCCAAGAATGGGACTATGGCATTAAAGGCTGCTGCCAAGATAATTCCCGATTTAATTCTTTTAGATATCGGCATGCCAGATTTGGATGGCTATGAAGTTTGCCAGCAGCTTAAAAGTCAAGCGAGTACTCAGAATATACCTGTAATTTTCCTGAGCGCTTTCAGTGATGTCATAGGTAAGGTCAAGGCATTTGAAGTTGGCGGAGTTGACTATATTACTAAGCCTTTTCAAGTAGAAGAGGTCTTGCTGCGAGTTAAGAATCAGCTAGATTTACAGTCGGCTAAAGCCCAGATTGAGACGTTGAATCAGGAACTTGAGCAAAAAGTCAAAGAGCGCACCCTAGAGTTAAAAATTGCCAATCAAAAGCTACTGGGAACAAATCATAGACTACAGCAGGAAATTGCCGAACGCTGCAAAGCTGAACAGCAACTGCTGCGAGATGCTCTCTATGATGGTTTAACCGCATTGCCCAACCGTACTCTGTTGATGGATAGAATCGAGCGAGCACTTCAGCGGACAAAACGGAATCCCGAACATTTATTTGCCGTTCTCTTTATTGACCTAGACCGCTTTAAGACCATCAATGATAGCCTGGGTCATTTAGTAGGCGATCTCCTTTTAGTCGCCGTGGCTCAAGTCTTCAAGGAGGACTTACGGACGATGGATACAGTGGCTCGTTTGGGAGGAGATGAGTTTGTTATTTTGCTTGATGATATTAAGTCGTTACAGGATGCTACAAAAGTCGGCGAGCGTTTGCAGAAGCAGCTTAAAACTCCTTTAAATATTGATGGTCATAATATTGTTAGCAGCGCCAGCATTGGTATCGCCCTGAGTTCTCCTCACTATAAAGATAGCTCCGAAATCTTACGAGATGCAGATATTGCTTTATATCGCGCTAAAGATAAAGGTAAAGCTCGTTATGAAGTATTTGATGAGGCAATGTATGTTCAAGCCCTCAAAGCAGTGGAATTGGAGCATGATTTACGACTAGCGTTAAAAAACCAGGAATTTAGTCTGTTTTATCAACCGATAATCTCTCTCAAAAATAATGCTCTATCTGGTTTTGAGGCTTTAATTCGCTGGCATCATCCGCAACACGGTTTAATTTCGCCAATAGAATTCATTCCCCTCGCCGAAGATACGGGATTAATCGTCGAAATTGGTGATTGGGTCTTACGTTCAGCTTGTCAGACCCTTGCCACCTGGCAACAGGAAAACCCGACTCGCGCCGATATTACTTCCCTGAAAGTTAATGTAAATGTTGCCTGTCAACAATTTCACAAACCCGACTTCGTTGCCAAATTAGACCAAATCCTAGCACAAACTGGACTTGCTCCGACCTGTCTGCGACTGGAAATCACTGAACGAGTCTTGGTAGATTCGGCAATCAATACCCAAAGTACCCTCCGAGAAATCAAAAAAAGGCAAATCAAGTTAAGTATTGACGATTTTGGCACAGGTTATTCCTCCCTCAGCTACCTTAGTCGTCTGCCGATTGATAATCTAAAGATTGACCGCTCATTTATCAAAAATATTAATTCTGACTTAGAAAGTTTAGAAATTGTCAAAACTATCATTACTCTGGCTCATAATCTGGGTATGGATGCGATCGCTGAAGGGATAGAAACAATCTCCCAAGCACATCAGCTTAGGGCTTTGGACTGTGAATATGCTCAAGGTTATTTTTTTGCCAAACCGATGTCAGTTGAGGCAATTCAAAGTATGTTAGGAAAAAAAGCGTTGCTGATTTGAACTGAAGGTAGAAGGCAGAAGGCAGAAGGCAGAAGGTTTAATTAATTCCCTCAAATTAAAAGGATATCTGGTAGAGCAAAACTTATTTAAGCAAAACTTACCTGTCTTAGTTGAGCAATTACAAACGAAATATCCCAATGCCAAAATAGAAGTTTGGGTTCTTGGTGCGCGTACATGGGTTGAACTAAACGTCTTTGTCTTGCGCCTTTTGGCGAAGGTTGCATTCGCGCCAGCGCTGCGAAGCAGCTTTGAGGGCGAGGTGAATGCCTCTAGTCGTCGTAAGACGACGGGCTGCGCCTCTGTGGGTCGTTTATACTCGAATGGGTGTACCGCTTTTCGATGAACATCGAGTCGGACTCAAACCGATCTTAAAGTATTCATCAACCTGCGAAATACCCGTTTGAAGACTTTTTCTAACCCAATCTTTCAATTAACTTATCTCCCACTCTCAAAGCATTAGCAATTACCGTCAACATCGGACTTACCGCAGCACTAGAAGGAAAGAAGCTACTATCTACTACATAAAGATTATCAATATCATGGGTACGACAGTTGAGGTCTAACACTGAAGATTGGGGATCTTCGCCAAAGCGACAAGTACCGCACTGATGGGCTACTACCTGAATGGGAGTTGCACCATAAGGATGAATTCCGCGAGATTTTTTGTCTGTCGCTTTAAGGGTTTCTTGCCAGCGGTATAACAGGCGATCATGTGCTTCTAAATTATTGGGAGTGTAGTCAAGATAGACTTTTTCCCCTTTGAGGTAAACGCAATTTTTGGGGTCGGGTAAATCTTCCGTCTGCAGCCACCAACCAACAGAGTTTTTCGCTAATTTCTTTAAGCCAAATCCTGGCATCAGTTTAGCTGCGATCGATAAAATTGGGGGCGATTCTGAAAAGATAACATCTTGTAAAAGTCCTCCTGCATCTTGGATGTGTCCCATGGGGTAGGGAAAATCTTTATCTCCCCAATAAAAGTCATTAATCTGCACACTACGTTGAAACAAACCGTCGTTGGGCTTAGGTGACTGCTGGAGAATTACCGTCATCAATTGCTTCATCAAATTGCGCCCCACTAGATCGGAACTATTTGCCAACCCATTAGGATATTTCGCATTTGCCGATCGCAACAATAAAGCAGCAGAATTGATCGCACCACAGGAAAGTACGACAATATGCGCCATAAATAAGTAGCTTTGACCGTTTATCTCTACCTGGACTCCTTTTACTTCTGTTCCCGCAGGATTGGTATGTAAAGAAACTACCTTTGCTGAAGTTTTCAGGGTCACATCGCCCCCCGCTTTAATAGCTGGGCTTACTCCCGTATCTTCCGAGTCAGTGCGTCCTTCATCTCCAATACCAATAGGAAGATAAGCAGGATGTAGTCCATATTGCATCAGGCGATCGCTCAATTCTTTAATCTGCGGTATTCTCTCCACTGGTGGCAGAGGAAAATCTTCACTGCGAATAGGTTCTGTCGGATCATCGCCAGCTTTACCATGCGCCTGATAGAGTTTTTCTGCTTCGGTGTAATAGGTTTCAAAATCCTCATACTTCAAACTCCAGGCGGGGGAAATACCTTCTTGATGCTGTACTTGTTCAAAATCTTTTTCCCTGAGGCGTAATAAAGCCCCACTATAAATTTTGGTATTACCCCCCACACAATACTTAGCTTGAGGAAAAAATGGTTCACCCTCGCGATCGTACCACTGTTCTGGAGCGTGATAATCTTCTTTCTTAAACAGTTCGTCTTCTACTAATTCGGAACTTTCTTTCTGGGTAAAATCTCCCTGTTCCAATACCAAAATTTTCTTACCAGCCTCGGCTAATTTGCGAGTCAGCGTACCACCCCCCGCACCAGTACCAACAATAATTACATCGTAAAAGCGATCGTCGATAATCATTTTTATTAGTCCTTGGTTATTTGTTTTGTAAAATTGAAGCTATTTTTTTTCTAACACTAGGAGAACGGAAACCTAAAACAACATCTTGTGGATCGATACCTCTAGCAATTAATTCGCGATCAACATGTACTTCTGTGCTATTGTTTTGAATCCAAACTTGCCGATCCATTAAATCCAATTGCATCGCACAACCATAAATACGATAATCATTGCGCCAAGCAACGTGCATTACCAAATAGCGATCGCATTTTGGCTCAAATATTAACTGTGCTTCGGATTAACCTCCTGTAAAATCTTCTATAAGCTGACAAATAATTCAACGGTATTTATTTACTTTATTCATTTTTAAATATCCTATTAACCAGGAAACCAATCATCATCTAAAACCTGGGTCAAACTTAAATCTGTTTTTTCTGGCAAATCGAATAATTTGCTCATAGACTTGCTAGAATCAGCTAAAATTTCTTCATATATTTCTGGTAGTTTAGCTTTTAAGCTGGGAGAATCTTTAAGTCTCTTTTGTAATAAAACTCTGAAATTAACCACCTCTGATTGCCAATGGTTTTGATTTCTTTCTTTTTTGGATTTCCAATATTTCAGTTTTAATAGGTGTTCAGTCAGGCGCAAAAGTAAACTTTCAATTGCACGTTTTTGACTTTTTCCCATATCGTCAATTTCTTCGATCAGATTATCCCAATCTATATCTAAATAATCTTCATTTCTAAGTCTCTCTACCATCGTTTGAATCCATAGGTAATAATCTTCTTCGTACTTTACTTTAGTCATTTTGTATGTATTTTTTGGTATTTATTGAATGGTATCAACCTTTGGAACTGAGATTTATTGCTTTGAACTTATTTTTTTGTTCTCTCCTTGATAATCAAATAAATCTAAATACGATTTACTACTAGTGAGTAAATTCATTACCAGAAAATTGAATATATGTGTGTTTTAAAGATAAAAACAACTATTCATACATTGTTTTTGAGATTTTTTAGAATTATTTTGAGCTTCAAAACCTATTTTATTAATTTGATTTTCTAGTAAATGAAAGTTCACAACGATATAAGAACAAAACTCTTTAGCCAAGAGAATATCCTAAACTAACTTTCGAGTCTTAGTGCTTTCTTTATATTCAGTTCCATCAATTATTTCTGGATGTTTAATTTGAGGAACAAGGGGTTGAATTATATAGTTCATAATAATCACCTAAATCAAGTTGCTTATATAATTGCCAAAAATCAGAAAAATACTTTGCCAAAATTTATTGCCAAACATAAATCAAAATAAATAGAACGATCCAAATCACATCAACAAAATGCCAAAATAAAGAAGTTGATTCTACGCCAAACTGTCCTCCAGCATAGTTATTAGGCAGAAAAGAACGGATTAGCATAATGGCTTGTAATAGCACTCCCGTTAAAACGTGCAAACCATGAAAGCCAGTCAATAAATAAAAGACTCCGCCAAAAACTCCAGAAGTGAACCCAAATTCTAGCCCCATCCATTCTACTGCTTGACCATAAAGGAAATAGCTACCCATTGCCATCGTTAATAGCCAAAAGAGACGAAACCCCCAAAGATTTTCTTTGTGTAAAAACCGTTCGGCGATATAAATCACAAAACTACTAGAAACCAGCACCACAGTATTAATAGCTGGTTCGCGAACTTCCAGCCCCGACACACCAGCAGGAAGCCAGTCAGTTATCGTGGTTTTATAAACAATATAGCCAGCAAAAAAGCTGAGAAAAATTACACTTTCCGATAATAGAAAGATAATAAAGCCCAGCATTCGATTATCTTCTTCTTCATGTTCGTGGGCTGCATGACTGGATTGAGCTAATTCTTCTTGATTTAAAGTAGGGTCTAAACTAGTCATAATTGTTATTTGTTAATAAATTGATTTCAAATCTTGACTCGATCGCTCGATATTATTAATTTCCTATTTATTATTTTGATAAACTCGATAAATCATTTGACCTTTAGGCATATTCATTGCTAAAGCTACTGCACCTTGGGGTGTAATTTCCGAAACAAATGGTTTAGTGGCAAATCCCCAACCAATTAAAGTATTACCGTTAGGAAGACGTTCTACCGAACCTTGGGCGGGAGTATGTTGGTTATTGCTATAACTCCAGATTAGCTTGGCAGTGAAATTTTGCTCGTCAATTTCGTATTCGACAGCGCGAGACTCTTTTCGAGAATGCAAAGTACCATTATCGAATAATAATAAATTGTTGTTAGGTAAGATTCGCGCACTATGTTGTTGGGAAAAACCATTATAAGGATCGTCGATAAAAGTGAATTGATTTCTCGAACATTTATCGCCGCCAATACACCAAATAATTTCTTTAGTTTGCCGATTTATCTTGATTAAACAATTTAGATGCTTTAGAGACAAAAGTATATTTCTATCGGAGAACAAACTTAGTGCATTAGCATGAGCATAATCTACTTGCAATGGAGGAATAGCATTAATATCTACATCGGGACTATTGGTACTATTGTCGATATCATTAAGATCGAAATAATCTTTGCCATTCCAACACCATTTAATCTCACCCGATGGTGTTTGCTCTACAATTAAAGGATCGTACACGAGGGCTTTTTTATTTCCTCCTATACCACTCAAATCTAGTTGACGGCTTTGATAAGACAGTAATAACGCATTGCCGTTTTCTAATAATAGAAATTCATGCAAATCCGTAGTGCTTTTGGGGAAATCTATTCGGAATGAGTCAACTACTTTTAAATTGCGATCGCACAAATAATGAGTACCACTATGCCCACCACCATTAACTCCAATCTTTTCTAAAATTCTATAAGAATAACCGTTTGCTTGTGATTGAAATAAATATGCCTTCGTCAAAATACGGCGATACAGTAATAACTTTCCAGTATGTTTATCTATTTCAGCAACATAACTATGAAAGCGATCAATATTACTAAGAAATGGGTTATTGCCATTGGTAAGTAGTTTTTTTCCAGGGTATGGATTATCGACAATTTCTATATCTATTGCGGGAAATCGATCTGGTGTTTTTTCGGGCGCGATCTCAGGTCTAAAAAAACGTTGCATCCACACCAAAACGCGAATTAGCCAAACAGGAGGTAAGGATATTTTTTTGTTATGTATTACTTCACCTAAAGTACTATCGGTCATGATTAATATCCTTTATTTTTTCTTTGTTTATTATCGACATTCATGACTAATCATTAATGACTCATGGCAGATAAATGAACATTACTCGCTTTTCAAGTCTTAGTTGGCGATTTTTAAACTATCGTTATCTTATCGATTTTTATTTTTGCCAGACAATTGAATAACGCCAAAATAAATGCTTTTTAATTTTTGCTTGTTTCAGAAACTTTTGATATATATTCTTGACTTCGATTAGAGTTGGATATTCATCTGTTAAACCATGTTCTCTCCAAGCTTGTATTTCCTCTTTAGTAGGTTTACTATTTGTATTTTTTAGTTTTTGAAAAATCCAGTTAAAAGCAACAGAAATTATATCGATCACAATATCTTTAGGATATGTATATTCAATCAAATCCAAAATTACTAACTTACCTTCAGGCTTTAAAGCAGATTTTAAACAAGGTAATAAATTTTCTAATGGTAGATGATGAAATGTAGCTATAGATGCGATCGTGTCAAATTTTTCTTTGGGAAATTGCCATTGCAAAATATCGGCAACCTGGAAATCAATATTTGGGAATTGTCGAGAGTGCTGTTTAGCAACTTCAATCATTTTAGGCGATAAATCGATAGCTATGACTCGCTCGAAGCGTTGTGCTAAAAGACGAGAGAATTCACCTGTTCCACAACCAATTTCTAATACGGTGTTGCCTTCTATTGGTAATTGACTGAGTAAAAACGAATGATAGTGATTATTGTGATCCCATCGTTGTGGATTTAATAAGGCAATGCGATCAAAATCATGCTGAATTTTATACTTTAAGTCACCACTCATATCTTGCTACTACTAATTTTTACATCCTTTCTTTACTGCTGTTGGCGATCACTTTAACTCTTCGTTATCAATTATCAATTGTCAATTGTCAATTATTAATTACCCGTCCATATTCTCCGTCAGATTCTCATTTTTCCCATAACCATAAGGTTCGGCAATAACTATTGGAATCTCTTCAAAGTTTTCATGTTCGGGGGGAGAGGAAACCAGCCATTCTATGCCAATCGCCCGCCAGGGATTATTACCTGCTTCTTTACCAGATATCCAAGAACTAACCATGTTTAATAAGAAAGGAATAGTGGAGATCCCGAGGAGAAAAGCACCCAGGCTAGCTAGTACATTCCAAAAGGCAAATTCGGGATCGTAGGATGCCACGCGACGGGGCATTCCCATTAAACCGACGGGGTGCATCGGTAAGAAATTAAGTGCTGTACCAGCAAAGGTTAGATAGAAGTGGAGTTTGCCCAAACCTTCGTAATACATTTTTCCCGTCATCTTGGGAAACCAGTGATAGATACCCGCATAAATCCCAAAGACAATCGTGCCATAAAGGACATAGTGAAAATGTCCCACCACAAAATAGGTGTTGTTGACGTGGATATCGATAGGTACGGAAGATAGCATGATGCCCGTGATACCTGCAAAGACAAAGTTGATTAACCCGCCCAAAGCAAATAGCATGGCAGTATCGAGACGCAGTTTACCGCCCCAAATTGTGCCAACCCAGGCAAATACCTTAATCCCTGTCGGTACGGAAATTAGCATGGTACTTGCCATAAAGACAATTCGCATCCAGCCAGGCGTACCGCTAGCAAACATATGGTGTACCCAGACAATACCGCTTAAGCCAGTGATGATGAGAGAAGATACTGCCACTATCTTGTAGCCGAATAGAGGTTTGCGGGCATAAACGGGAAATACTTCCGAAAATATGCCAAATACGGGCAATACCATCACGTATACGGCGGGGTGGGAATAAAACCAGAAGAAATGCTGGAATAATACGGGGTTACCTCCTTGGGCGGGATCGAAAAATGCCGTACCGATAGATAAGTCGCATAGTAGCATCACCGCACCAGCAGTTAAAGCGGGTAAGCCATAGAGTTGAATCAACTGTGCCGCCAACACTGTCCAGACAAAAGCAGGGGTTTTAAACCAACCCATACCAGGAGCGCGCATCCGAATGATGGTCGTGACGATATTTAAAGCCCCCATAATGGAAGAGACTCCAGAGATGGCTACTGCTAATAACCAGATAAATTGACCGTTGATTAAATTCCCCGTGGGATTCTGCAAACTTTGGGGAGGATATGCCCACCAGCCAGATTGTGCAGGACCTCCAGGAACGAGAAAACTGAGGATAAATAAGATACCGACAACGGGAATCATCCAAAATGCTGCTGCATTGAGACGGGGAAACGCCATATCCCTTGCGCCAATCATTAAAGGAACAAGATAATTGGCAAAGCCAGACAAGACTGGAAAAGTCCAGCCAAACAGCATAATTGTCCCGTGCATCGTATACAGCCCGTTATAGACCGTGCGGTCTAGCAAATCTGGTTCGGGGGTAATCAACTCTCCCCGCATAATCATGGCGAAAACACCAGCTAGGAGGAAAAAGAAAAATGCTGTAACTATATATTGAATGCCGATAACTTTGTGATCGGTACTGAAGCTAAAGTATTTACGCCATTCTGGTGGCGATTCTGGAATTAATTGTTCGGGTGATGTGACTGTCATAGAGTGGTTGGTGATTAGTTGTTAGTAGCTACAACTGCTTACTTATTACTTATTACTTCTTACTTATTACTTCTTACTTAAATTACGGGTGATAATTAACCATTGGTGGAGGTGCTGGCACTACAGTTTGCCAACCTGCGGAATCAGATTTCTGTTCTCTGCGGGCGTATTCACTAGCTGCCTGGTTAGGTGCGGGGGTTGGGATTTGTTTAGCTGCCTCGTTCAACCAGCGATCATAATCTTCTGGGGATTCGACAACCACATCTGCTTGCATGGCAGCAAAGTAAGTCCCACTGTACTGGGAATCGCGCAACCGATATTTACCCTCAAGGATTGGGGTGAATTCAAAGTCGATAGTTTTAGCAGGAATGATATCTTGCTTGACTCTAAAAGCAGGAATGTAAAAGCCGTGAATTACATCTTGCGATCGCAACTCAAAATGCGCCCGTTGATTTACAGGTAGATGTAGTTCAGTACTGGTAACGTTTTTTTCAGGATAGCGAAATACCCACGCCCACTGTTTGGAGTCTACTTCGACGTTAGTCATGGGTTCTGTTGTCATGCCTGTGTCTGCATACGCAGGTTCTATAACCTGGGGTATGTGAGCAATTTCCGTTGGACCGTGTAAATCCATCTTGTCGTAGGTTTGATAGCTAATTATCGCCAAACCAATAACAATAAATAAAGGTATTGCTGTCCAGATGATTTCGAGTTTGATATTTCCTTCAATAGGAGGACCATCGCTAGTGTCGTATCTACCAGCGCGATTAAAGATGATGTTGTAGAAGATTGCGAGGGTAACGCCTAAAAAAATAAACGTACCAATGCCTGTCAAGATACTAAACAGGTCGTCGTATAAAATAGCCTCGGCGGAAGCCTGGGGGGGAAACCAAGAATAGGATACCCGACCCATCCAAATGCTGGCGATAATTAAGAAAATGGCGATCGCGCCCAGAGTAATAGCTCGTTTCATGTCTGCAAATTGCCTCACTTGAGTAATACATTGGGGTCTTGTCCCATACGGAGTAAATTGCCAGCGGTATTGTGAACGCCAAACTCTGCCGCTAGTTGTGCGCCTAAAGTGCCGTGGAGATACATCACAAACATAATGACCAAGCCAGCCAGCAAATATCGCCATTGTACCTGTCGGCTAGTATCGTTGCGCCATACATATCGCTGGAATCCTCGCCACACAGTCATGCTGATGATCGCCGCTAGCAACAAAACACCGCCTACGCCATGCCATAACATAGTCTCCATCGCGCCCAAACCCCAAGCACTCTTGATGTCTGGAGTCGAACCGACGAGCATAATTTCGTAAAAGCCAAAGGCTACGGTAAAGAAAGTAACAATCGCCGCCCCCAGCATGTTGTACCAGCCCACATCAAAGAAGTTAGCGCGAGTAGCGGGAATAGCCAAATATTTAAAGACTACCTTGTCAAAGGGAAACAATACCCCAACAATATCGAAAGCAATGCCAATGATAAACAAGCCTAAAGTAAGATGCACTAAATTGGGGTGCATGGGGATTTTGTAAGGCAGTTCATTAGCACCCAGCTGTAATTGATTAATTAATTCTGGATTCATTCCTTATCCCTCATCTTTTATCCTTTTATAGAATTCCGTCTTTTGCTGCTTCGACTACCTGTACTGTATGCAACCCATAAACCCAGACTAGTTCATCTCCCAGGTATACCTGATAAAAGACCAAGCCGGAGAGCAACAACCCGATGCCTAAATAAGCGAGGGGCATTTTCTTAGGATCTTGAGAACGAATCACGTACCGCCAAGCGGTAATTGCTGCAATAATTCCCGACAGCGACCAACCGATAATACTGTGGAGATTTAAGATAGGTTGAACAGCATCGTAGGCTACTGATAGTCCTGCTTCTATTTGCCCAAAAACAATAGCAATAAAGATCGAAATGGTGGCAAAAAACATATTCCACCAGCTAACTTCGTAGAGTTTGTAGTTTTTGCTGAAATAGCCGATAACATCACAAACAAAGGCAAACAAAACCATTGCAATTACAAAATGTACCACAATAGGGTGAATCGTATCTGGATATGGTAAGTTATGGTCGTTGAGAGGCGGAAGTAAGTTTTCAAACATTATTAATGCTCGTGCTAATTACTAAACTTAAGCTTTAAATTCAATTTTTGGGTTACATTTATATTTTTTAAAAGTATTTTAAAATGTCAATAATTACATAATAAATAACGTTAATTGAAA
>JBCCNG010000009.1:0-20249 GCA_039025955.1 Cyanobacteria bacterium P01_C01_bin.72
CCCACAGCAGCATAATTCTCGGGGCTGTAGCTAGGAATCTCTCGTTTATTGTCTCCTAAATGTGCGCCATAGCTATTACCAACGTTGGAGGATTCGAGAAAATGTAAACCCCCAGGACCTTGAAAGCGATTCCAGAGATGGGAATGTCCATAGTAGACAAGCTGAACCTGGGCTGATTCTAGTAGGGGAATTAAATCGCGGATTATATAGTCGTCTTTGATCGGGTAGTCATAGTAGCGGGATATAAGCTGATCATCGGCAGAGTATGCGGTTTTTGGCTGAGGATCGGTATAGGGTGGCACAATGTTGCCTCCTAGAGTATGAGGTGGGTGATGAAACATAACTATTTTGTACTTAGCCTGCTGATAGGCTTCGCTCTGCAATTCTTGTTCAAGCCATTGATATTGGGGACTCCCTTTGGCGATCGCCTCAAAAATATGCTGTCCATAACCCCACTCTTCGGGGCGATCCAGATTTGCCTCGCTTTCTTTATAGCGTCCCCGAATGTCTATTTCTAAGCTGGGACTGCGCCAGATGTTAGTGACGTAGAGAGAGATTAGTCTGATATCACCAAAGGTTGTGGCATAGTACTTCTTCCCTCCAGAATTACTTTGGGGGGTGGTAAAAATTTCTTCGTAGGTGTCGGTATTAAAAGAATTGTCTTTAATCCATGCTGTTTTTTCTTGGTCTGGTTGAGAAGTAAGAGACTGATATCGGGCAGCAGCAACATTGCGGGGATGAGGTTGCCCAAATTCTTGCTTGAGGCTGGCATTGGCTAATACTCTGCCCATCACTTCATGATTACCGATCGCCGTAAATAAAGGGGCGTGCTGGATAATTTCGCCGCCGTGGTAGGTGGTGGTAACACCATTTTGCTCTAGCTTATAGTTAGCTTTACCTTGAAGACAGGGAAAAAATGCGCCTCCTTGCTGGTCATCAAACCACTCGGAAGCTCGGTCAGGTATATTAACTAGATCTCCAGGGAAGAAGACCCCATCTATTCGACCTACGGTGGCTGCTACTTGTTCTAGGTTAGCCGCCGTCATGGGCATGAGCTGATGATCGGAAGTGAGTAAAATTTTTAGGGGACTGCCTTTAGTGGGCGCAGCAGATAAGGTAAATTGCTCGCTGCGAAATACCTCCTTTCCTGCCTTGCTTATTACTCGATAGGGTAAGCGCTGATCGGCGGGCAAGTTAGTAATAATCGCTTCATGTCGCCAGATATCTCGCGGCGACTTGGAGGGGGGATTAGCAATCTGAGAATCTTGATCTTCGCGAACTCTCGTTAGTTTTGAGGTTGTGGCGATCGCCGTCTGAGCTAAATCTTGACCATAGTTAACTTGATGAGAATCACCTGCAAATTTGGTAAACCAGACTACATTAACCGTATTTTTAGTCGGCAACTGCAAGAAAGGATCGCTCAGAAATGACCTGTTTGCAGTGGTTTCTGTTGTTTTTTCTGTGGCAAAACTCATGGATAAAAAATTAGTCACGATTAAGACAAAGATTAGCAGAGAGAGTAGCCCCAATTTAACGATTTTCATTACCCAAACTAACTACTTGAAACTATTTATAGAGTCATGTTGACTTGAGTTAAAACAATTTAGCTATTGAAGGATAAACTGTTCAACCAAGCTGGTCTGCAAAAGTTACTATCAATCTCTTGAATTGGCTTTAAATAGGCTTCAAAAGTCAAGACTAATAGCGTTTACAGACTGTTTGAATTGTAATTGCTCCGCGTCCTCACGCAAGTTAAGATAAAGATAGGATGAAACTAAAAAACAGTTAACCAAGCTTGAGTATTATTTTTTCAAATGCTTATAATAATTGCTGGGTAAAGATTGTAGCCAAATTAAGTGCCAGAAGCCGACTAAACCCCAAATTAATAAAGACCCTTCTTAAACCCTAGAAAACACAATAGATCAGGGTTTTTAAAGCTATTTAAACCCTCTGTTTAAGTATTGTGCAAAGAGAATAATCACTCTGGTTATTTTTAACTAAAAGTGTTTATAATGTTAGATAAGAAATAAAGTAATTCCACTTAGGTTATTTAAGCAAAAAATACGGCAGGCTAACGAATATAGTCCTGGTAAACAAGCGTTTTTAGCTACTTCCCATCTCCTTCTGGATTATGGAATTTTGTGTGTTTTGTGGTACTCAATTTATCCCAGACTCTTGTGATTGAGTCGTGGGATTTTTTTTATTTAGCTCGAAACTAATCTCTCTGAGCTACGCTATGTGCAAACTGCGGCAGTTAGTAATATATGCCCTGAAAAACTTTCGTCGCTGCTCCAGTCATATATACTCGATTGTCTACCGCTGACCAACTTATCTGCAAACATCCTCCAGGCAGCTCCACAGTACAGTCGCGATCGCATTTATTGTTTAAGACCCCCGCCACTACGGTGGCACAAGCACCCGTACCGCAAGCAAGAGTTATGCCTGCTCCCCTCTCCCAGACACGCATTTTCACGTAGTCTGACTTAACTACTTCCACGAACTCTGTATTGATTCGCTGGGGGAAAACAGCATGATGCTCAAATAGAGGTCCAATTTTCTCTAGGGCGATCGCCTGAACATCTTCGACAAAAGTAATACAGTGAGGATTGCCCATACTAACGGTAGTAACTAACCAGGGGCGATCAGCAACTTCCAGAGGCTGTGCCACCACCTTACCATCTCCCCCATCCATAGACGTGGGTATGTTTGCCGCCAGTAATTCTGGTTCGCCCATATCTACCGTAACTTCGCCGTTGCTGGTTAGCTTAGGTACGATTAAGCCAGCTAAAGTGTCGATCTTGTAAGATTTATTAACTTCGGTATTTCCTTCGAGATCGGCGATAAACTTAGCGAGACAACGAATACCGTTGCCGCACATTTCTGGCTCTGAACCATCAGAATTATAAATCCTCATGGTGTAGTCGGTATCCCCTTTCCCAGGGAGAGAAAAGATTACCCCATCACCGCCAATGCCAAAATGACGATCACACATAGAGATCGCCTGTTCTGGTGTAACTACGGGTTCGGCAGTATGACGATTATCAATCAAAATAAAGTCATTGCCTAATCCTTGGTATTTGCTAAACTCGATTACCATCTCTAATTTTCCTCCATAGATACGAGAATTGAAAATATGACTGAATTTAATACCGATTTACCTGGTGTAAGACAAGTCCAAGGCTATATCAAAGACAAGCAAGAAGTTGAGTTGAAGCTAGTTACCGATGATTTAATGGTCGGCAAAATCATTTGGCAGGATGCAGATTCTTTGTGTCTGATGGATCACTACAACCAGCAAACTCTAGTCTGGCGGCAAGCCTTAGTTTATCTTAAGCCTAAAGCTTAATTTATCTCTTGGGTGGGCTATCTAAACCCACCATCTTAAAGCTAATATTTAAGCCGAAATTTAAGCCAGCTTGCTTTTGACCAATTCTTGAATTTTCTTACCGTCAGCTTTACCTTTTAACTGTTTCATCGCGGGTCCCATCACCTTACCCAAATCCTTCATTGTTGTTGCTCCAGCAGCCGCAATCAGCTCATCAACAATCTTCTCTACTTCCTCATCGCTTGCCTGTGCGGGCAGATAAGTCTCAATAATTGCTAATTCTTGACTTTCTTTCTCTGCTAGGTCATCTCTCCCCGCATTTTTAAACTGTTCAATCGAATCACGGCGTTGTTTTGCCTGTTGGGACAACAATTCGATTTCCTGTTCTTTAGAGAGTGCTTCTACGCCCTGGGGACGCAGCTCAACTTCTTTTTCGAGAATTGCCTTTTTAATCCCGCGCACTGTTTGCAAGCGCACTTTATCCTTGGCTTTCATTGCCGATTTGATGTCTTCTCCAATCTGTTCTTTAAGACCCATCTTTTTTTTTCGTTACATGAGTTGTTTATTATAAAATACTTTTTTGGTAATACAAAAGAAATAAGATCAACTATTGGCGAGCAAAAAAAAATACCGTTTTCGAGATTTAGCCTTGGTAGGTTCGAAAACGGCATCATGAGTGAAGAGTAAAATTTTTATTAATCTGTAGCTTGAGATTGGGCAATCATATTCTCTAGAGTTTGCAACATTTCCTGTTCGTTAAAAGGCTTAGAGAAGTATGCTGCAGCACCTAGTTTCATGGCTAACTGACGATGCTTATGGTTACTGCGGGAGGTTAACATAGCGATGGGCAACTGCTCAAATTTAGCCTCGGACTTAATTTCGCTAAGGACTCCATAACCATCTAAACGGGGCATTTCTATGTCACAGATAACCGCCTTAGCCGGCAAACCACCCATTAACTTATCCACCGCATCCTGTCCATCCTTTGCTTCTTCTACCTGGTAGCCGTTGCGTTCCAGAACTCCTGCTAGATAACGTCGGATGTGTACTGAGTCATCAACCACCAGCACCGTTGAAGTCTTGGTCGCGGGAAAATCTGCATCACCAGTATTTGAAGAGGCGATCAAGTCGTCCGAAGAGCTAGGAGAAGACTGTTGAGCGATCATACCTTGGTAAAAAGCGTGAGGTTCGACCAGAGGAATAACTCTACCGTCTCCTAAAACTGTAGAACCCGCAAATCCAGGGAATAAAGTAATGGAAGTATTAACAGTTCGGATCGCGACTTCTTGCTCTAGCCAATACTTTTCGAGATAGATGCCTTGAAGTTGACCTGAGTTCTCAAAAATAAGGATGGTGGGTCGATTAATTTTGGGACTTCCTGACATGTCAAAAGATTTGCTGGGTCGATTAAATTGCAGATATTGCTGCGGGCGAATCAAACCCAAAGAGTGATTGTTCCAAGTCAGGAATTCTTGTTGCTCGCTGGTGCTAACTAGCTTGGCATCATACTCAATAATCTCCTTGATACTATGTACGGGAACAGCAAAAACCATCCCGCCACTTTCTACAATTACTACTCGCATTACCAGTAGAGACAGAGGTACGGCAATAGTAAAAGTAGTTCCTCGACCCAATTCAGTTTTGACCTGAATATTGCCCCGTATTTCATGCAAATTAGAACGCACCACATCCATGCCTACGCCTCGTCCCGACAGTTCGGTTACTTGGCTGGCGGTGCTAAACCCTGGCTCAAAGATAGCATCCAACACTTCCGCTTCAGGAATTCTTTCAACTTCGGCGGTTGATAGACCCATTTTACACAAGCGATCGCGGATTTTTTGGGTGTTAATACCGCCGCCGTTATCAGTGACGGTAATAATTGTCTGACTACCCTGTTGAGTAGCTTTGAGAGTAATTGTCCCTACAGCGGGCTTACCAGCCGCTTGACGGGTAGCAGCGTCTTCTAAACCATGGTCAAAGGCATTTCGTAACAGATGAGTTAGGGGATCGCTAAGATATTCCATTGCCTGGCGATCAATTTGAGTCGTCTGACCTTCAATAACCAGATTTACTTCTTTGTTATGTTGATTTGAGAGATCGCGAATTAATCGCGGAAAACGATTGACCAATTCCGCAAAAGGACGCATTTGCGATCGCGTGACAGTTTGCTGAAGTTCGCGAGTAGTGTAGCTAAAATTGCGAATTACCTGACTCATTTCTTGAATGCCGAAGTCAATATCGGTTGTCACCTCCTGAAGCTGCACAATCGTCTCCATTTGTGACTGAGAGAGTAGGTGTAAATCCGTATAGCGATCCATTTCTAGGGCATCAAACTTCTCTAATTCACTAGAATTGGTTGTTGATTCCCAGGCAGAATTAGCCGTCGCCATTACGGGTTGGGCGGTGGGAATGGTCCCCTCGAGAGAAGCCCAATCATAAAGTTTCCGCAGTTGACTACTAGACTGTTCTAAGCGATGCATTCTTTCTCTGGTCAAATTCACGAAGTCCCGCAGTTGATTAAGTCGCAACATGGCGGCATTACGTTCTAGGATCAATCGACTGGATAAATCATTGAGACGTTCTAGCTGTTCGGCAGGAACGCGCACCATGCGGCTCGACTTTTGGGGTTGCCTAGGGGCAATAGCAGGAGTAAATGTGGCTGGCTCTTCTGACTCAGCAACAGGCAAAGCGGCAATCTCTGGCGAGTCAGAGATTTGCGCAAAGGTAGCGTCTAAATCCGATAATTCTGCCGCATCAGGTATAAATTGATCTAAATCAACAATTCCCGCAGTAGAGTTGGTAGCAGAAGCAGCATCCAAATTAGCTGCTTCTGCCCCATCAGTCATGGACTGATCTAGAGCGGCAATTTCTGGAGTTGCAATTTCTGTGGGTAAATTTGCTACTTCGGCTGACAAACTATTAAGCTCGCTAAAGGCAGCATCCAAGTCCGATAAATCGGCAATATCGGGAGCAAATTGATCTAGGTCAACAATTTCGGGGGCAGCTATTTCCGTTGATAGTTGCGCCACTTCTGATAGTGAATGATCAAGATTGTCAAAGGCAACATTCAAGTCCGATAATTCTTGAGTATTGTTTGTCTGGTCTTCTGAAGTAAAATCCGTCTCTAAAAAATCGAGATTATGACCATCTGTAGCTTGTATCGTCTGGTCAGGAACAGAATTACTGGCAGGATTAAATGACTTATCTAAATTAGCTTCATCTGGTGCTACATTTGGCGTAACCTGTTGGGCGATCGCTTCAGAGGAGATTTCTGTCCGACCATTTAAGCTTGTTGGTAGCTTGTCTACTCTACCCACTAAGACCAAAGCCTGAGATCTGTCCCAAAGTTTATATGCTTGATGAGCCAGATCGCGCATCTCCTCTAAGGGGGTAACTGCTATTTGCTGCTGCACCGAGCGACAAAGCTGAACAAACGGTTCAATTTGGCTCATTAAACCAAATTCTGCCAGCTGCTCAGTTTGCACTTCTAGCTCCGCTTTCAGTTGAGCTGGCTCTAAAGTGCTTATTTTAGGCTCAAAGCTAGCTAAACATTCCTCGACACCACTTTGAAAAATTAGGCTAGAGACATCAATCTGTTCTTCTTCGGCTAGCAGCAAATCCTCATCTTCTTCCTTCAAATCCCCTAACTTAGACCGCAAACCCTCAAAGACAGGGTTCGCATTTTGAGTCAACCAGCTTTCGTCGATCACATCCTGCTGCTGATGCAAATCTCTAGCTATTCGCATACAGTCTACGCCCTGCAAAAGCAAGTTGGTTACTTCTTTATCAACCAAATTGTTATCTTTACGCACCCGCAGAATTTTCAGAAAATCCTCTAGACGGTGAGCAATTTTACCCAAGGCAGAATAACGCATCATTGCAGCTCCACCTTTGAGGGAGTGAGCCGAACGCATGGCTGTGTCGAGTAAGCTGGATTCTGCTCCCTGAGCATCTAAATCCATCAACAGCGATTCTAAGCTATTAAAGTACTTATCTGCTTCTGACAAAAAGTCTAGTCTTACCTGTTGATCCGTGTCCATTGCAATACCGAGTTGTAGATTTTTCTGAATGAATATTGTGGAGACAATTGGGGCTGGAGGCAATACTTCTCGTTTAAGATTTCTATTTTCTAGGGATAGCTGTAGGAAACTGGAGGAGTAGGGACTTGGGGAATTGACAAGAACTTATCCCTAAATCCCCAAAACCCAATCTCCCCATAGCTGAACCAAATAATTAACTTGTTAACTGAGAAGTATTGAGGCTGTAGGGGTATATGAAACTCAAATTAAAACTCTTAGAAAACCCCTGTAGTATCGCGAACTTCTTCTGCTTCGTTTACCTTAAATTGAGCCACAGAGTCTTGTAGCTGTCCCAGAATTCTGGTGGTGGACTGAATTGCCTGGGCTACTTGGCTAGAAGACAAAGAACGTTCTTGAGAGGTTTTACTGTTGAGCATCATTACTTCTGTCACCGTCTGAGAAGTTTCTGCCTGAGAGATGGTGGCGGTAGAGATAGATTTCATCAGCAAATCAATTTCTTGAGACTTAGTTAAGACAGCTCCCAAACTAACTTTGGTGGCTTCAACCAAACGAGTACTATCAACTACCTGACTTGTTCCTGTCTCCATGGCGGCTACCACTTCTTGAGTTTCTTGCTGAATACCAGTAATTAGGTGGGCAATCTCTTGAGTTGCTTTTGCCGACTGTTCCGCCAGCGCCCCTACCTGTTCAGCTACGGCAGTAAACCCTTGTCCCAATTCTCCTGCACGGGCAGCCTCAACCGAAGCATTAATTGCCAGCAGGTTTGTTTTGAGGGCAATTTGATCGATCAGCGCTACTACCTGAGAAATCTGCTGTGCTGATTCCCCTAAGCGCTTAATTTTCTTCGATGTATCACCAATGGTAGTCCGTAACCCTTGAATACTGTCCACCGTCTGATCCATGACGATGTTTCCTTCCTTGGCGCTGACAAATGCGTCGTTAGAGATAACTGCCGTTTTTTCGGCGTTTTCTGCTACTTCCTGAATTGAGCTAGACATCTGCTTGACCGAAGTTAAGGCTGCCTGAATTTGTGATGCTTCAGAGATCGCCTGTTCGGCAATTTCTCGAACCGAACCTTCGTTTTCTACCAGAGACGAGCTAACCTGCCCCGCAGAATCTTTTACCTGAACCGCAATATCTTTCAGGTTTTCAATAATCGCATTAAACAAATCGGCAATGATGCCCACGTCCCCTTCTGTTAACTGGGCGCGCACGGTCAAGTCCCCATCAGATGCAGGCTCTAGAGCTTCCATCAAGCCGACTACCGCATTTTCGAGATCTTCTCTTTGTTTTTGCTGCTCGGCAGCGTTTTGCTCCAGAGATTTGTTTAGTTCATTCAGAGATTTTTGGTTTTCTCGCTCTTGAATAATCGACTGTCTCTGGGAATAAATCGCATATGCCGTTAGACCCACAACTATAGCACCTAGAGCCGTCCACAGCCAGAAATAGTCCCTAATTAGATCTTCAATGGTAATTTGTCCAATTTCATCATAGGGAGCAACGTCCAGGTCAATAAACAGATCGTGTACAGGACGATAGTTGAGCGGTACTGTCCAACCGTCGGATTTTGCCGCTTTAGCAGCGCGGCTATCAGCAGGCATATTAAGCAGTGCTTTCGCCACTAATTCTTTAATCTCTAAGCTATTACCCTTCGCTGCGGCAAAGGGCCATTCAGGATAGAGAGGAGTACTGTGTAGAAAGGGAAAACCAGGAGTTTCCTTGGGATTGATCACTTTAAAGTCTTCTAGCTTTACGTCTCCCCGCTGTACAGCCCTTTCTAGGGCATCGGTACGAATTGTCCCCGCCTCTACCTGTCCGCTAGCAACGGCTTTAATTACTTTATCGTGGGTTTGACCAAATTTTAGTTCTTTAAAAAACTTTTCCGCATTTTCGATTCCGGCATCATACAATACCCCTTCTGCCATGTACCAGCCACCAAAGGAAGTAGGAGATACCGCCATCATGGTTTTGTTTTTTAAATCTTTGAGAGTATTGATCTTGTCATTGTTGACTTTGGTGATAATTAGCCCCCCAAATTCTGTATAGGGGTTGCCCAGTCTGAGGTTTTTCAGGGTAGCAATGCGGTTTGCACCATGGTCAGCCTCAAATTCTACATACATCCCTGAGTTAACTATAAAAAAATTAACTTCGCCGTTTTTGGCAATTTCTCGCATCCCCTCGAAACCAGCGGTAACTATCTCGAAGGTATATCCTGGAATAGAGCGAGATAGATAATCCATAGTCGGCTGCCATTGAGCTATGGTTCTTTCAGGATCTTCTTTCGAAAGTACCCCTACCTTCATCACTATATCTGATGGAGCATTTGATTGAGGGATAGTCGCTGGTTCTGCCTGAGCTAAAATTTCTTCTGAGACAGGAGGGTTTCTTGTTTCAGCACGAACGACAAGGTTCAGTTGAGGTAGAATACTGCCTAAACTGAGAAGGACTAAAGCTAATTTCCAGGTACGAGTCGATTTCTTAGATAAATAGTTCTGCATGGTTTTTAGAATAAGCAATGAGATAAAAAATAAAAATTTACGAATAAACTTGAGTCATTATTAGCCGAGCTAAATCCAATAAGAACCAAGATTGCTGTTCTCCAGAGTCCTCATCTTGTACCGCAGAATCTTCTTGAATAGAACCTGTGATAAAAGGCTGTAATGGTTCTGGTGCTGAGGCAACAGATGATTCAAACTGTTCTGGTTGAATTCGCGAGACACCCTGAATCCGCTTTACGGTTAAACCATATAGGTCAGGCTCTTCAGATTGCAGTGTATTTTGGCTAGAGCCAACACAAGCGACGATGGTTTGATACTGTCTTTGATTTAGAGTTTCGGGAGCAAATCCTGCCAGGTGAGCTAAATCTAGAGCCAGAAAAACTTGATTGCGAGCAGTCATTAATCCCACGGCATATTGGGGTAAGTTAGGAACTGCCGTAATTTGGCTAGCGTCAATAGTTAAGGACTCCTGAACATGACCTAAATCGAGTAAAAGATTGATGTCGTCTGTTAGTTGAAATCGCAGATAGTAATTTCCCTGGCGCTGCTGTTGGCTAAAAAGCTGCGGCAACAGTTCTTTGAGTCTGTCTGTCGTTGTTAAACTATTCACCAAATTAACCTACTACTGAACTTTTAACGGCGGACACCATTTCGGCTTGGGTAAAAGGTTTAACCAGATAAGCGACTACTCCTTGTTTTTTCGCCCATTTTTTATCCATATCTCGATCTTTAGTAGTGCAGGCAATTACAGGAATCGCCTCAGTTTCAGGATTTTTCTTGAGCTTGCGACAAAATTCTAGACCACTCATTTCTGGCATGACCAAATCGGTAATTACTAAGTCTGGTAATTGAGCGGTAGCTTTCACCAATGCTTCATTACCGTTAAGCGCTGTTACAACTTTGAATCCTTCCTGTTCTAAATATCCTGTAATCAAGTCCAATTGAGCCTGTAGATCGTCGACAACTAAGATGGTTTTCATGATTTTTAATGCTTTAAATAGTGGTGTTTAGGTTGAAAAAGCTTGTGTTCGGAGAGTTTGTGTTCAGAGAAATTTTTTGAGACAACTGTTCTAGACAAATAGTTCTAGACAACTACATTTGTCGGCGACAAATGTTTATTAACTACCGTGAGTAATTCAGTCTGAGAAAATGGTTTCGTTAGATAGTCTGTTGCACCAACTATCTTGGCTCTAGTCTTATCGATAAATCCTGTTCTGCCTGAAACCATAATGATTGGAACTTGTTTTAAAGAAGTACTTGCCCGAAAAAAGCTACAGAGTTTATAACCGTTGATATTGGGCATTGAGATGTCCATCAAGATTAAGTCTGGTTTTAGGCGTAGCAGTACTGGTGCAGCTTTTAGCGGATCTTCGATTCTGGTAATTTCGTAGACATCATCAGCCAGAAATCTTTGCATCTCGTCTAAAATTGTTGGACTGTCATCGATACAGGCAATTTTCAATTTGCCGACACTTTGATTCCCTACAGGCACAGCAGCAGATGGAACATGAGGCAATAAAGCAAAAGGTAGAGGTGGTTCGCGAATCGTAATCTCACCGCTACTAATGTAAGGATGAAGCAGTTGAGCAATTTTTAACTCATCCTGATTGAGAATTAAAGCCAACTGTCGGAAACTCAGACCCTTAAGGAACTTAGCTATTTTGAGCAATATTGGCTGAGATGATGCCGTCAGCGGTTGAGAATCTGTTAAATAAGGGCATTGGTATGGTGAGCAAATCATGGTCTTAAAGCTTTGCCAACCTTGAATTCGCTGCTGCATTTGTTGCAGTAGGGGAGATAGAGCCAGATTTTGAAAGGTTACTCTTGCCGCCAAAGCATGTTGCGGCAAATTAGGGTTTTTCAACCATCGAGATTCTCCTTCTCCCAGCCAGAGAAAGGTTTCGAGCGCCTCTTTGCTTAGACTGGCAAAAATCTGCTGTGATTGCTGACGGTCTAGATGCTGTCGCAAAACCAACCAATTGATTGAGGGGATAATTCGTCCTCCTTCAAGCCAATTGCTATGTTCATCCCGATTCTCTGGCGAGGCTGCGGGAATAGATTTGGCTGCCGCTGCAGCGTTTTGCAATCCCAAACTACGAAGGTGATGATCTAAAGTGATCATTAGCTGCTGTACAGAATTAGCCGCACACTTAACTTCCCCTTCCTCTAAATATATATTCCAATGTACATTTCGATAGGACGTTTGTAAGATGCCACTGGCACGGGAATTTTCTAAATTTGTTAATATTTCTGCTGGCTTTAAAATTTGACTCATATAGGTTTTCTAGTCAAACTGGTTTATTTACTCTTGCCATTTATTGTTCCCAAACTGTTCTGATTTTTAACCTCCGAGAATTTTTTTTGTAAAAACTGGTGACGAGATCTTGTAAAGTTGCCTGATGGTTAGGAATATACATCAAGAGTAAGGCTACTCACCCACGTATAATATTCTGGTATCAGTAGACCTGGGAATATTGTGACCACAACCGACAAATCAGCTAAATCCAAACCAGATTGGGCAGGAGATGATTTACTATCTCGTTTCGTAAATCTCCTAATTCAAACCAAGCCAGTTTATGGGATTATGAAGCGTCAGGCTCGTCGAGTGCTAATCGATACTGCGGAGAAAAACGGTATTCCTTGGCGTAAGAATTATCAGGAGTTAAAGCAATCGGCAGTCAAGGATTTACTAGACTCTATTACCAATCCTGAAATAATTTACCCTGATTATTATCAAGTTCCCTTCCATGCCTATGATCAGGGAAATCTGTGTTGGCAGGCGGCTTTTGAAGCGGCTTCGGCGACAAAATCAATGGCATTAAGGGTTTGGAAAGAAGAGGATCTGACTTGGCAAGAGGCACAGCAACGTCTACGCCACAGCTTTTATGAGATTTTAGCCGAGTATGTTCCCGCCAGGATCGAGCGTGTTTTAGATTTAGGCTGTTCGGTAGGCATGTCAACTCTAACGCTACACCACTATTTTTCTGAGAAGCAAGATACACCGATTAATACTATTGGCTTGGATTTGTCTCCCTATATGCTGGCTGTGGCTCAAGCTTGTGATACTCAACAGGAAATTAGCCAGTGGATTCATGGTTTGGGAGAGTCTACTGGATTGGATGATAATTATCTCGATGTGATAACTCTCCAGTTTGTAATTCATGAGCTACCCCGTCAGGCAACAGAGTCAATCTTACGAGAAGCGCTGCGTATTCTTAAGCCAGGAGGAGTCTTGGGCATTGTTGATAATAATCCTGCTTCTGATGTCATTCAAAAATTGCCACCTGTCTTATTCACCCTAATGAAAAGTACCGAACCCTGGAGCGATGACTATTATACTTTTGATGTAGAAGGGGCAATACAGCAAGCAGGTTTTAATTACCAAACAACTACGGCTAGCGATCCGCGTCATCGTACAATCATTGGTATAAAACCAGTCTAATTTTATTTTTAAATAAGAATTGTAGTCATTGATTTTGAATCAACTCTCTACTAGCTACTACCTAAGTGAGTGGGTGTAATTAGATATGTATAAAATGCCTCCAGCTAGGAAGACAGGGATAGGGAAATAGGGCAGAACTAACTTAACAGTCTGGTTTGATAAACAATTGTGCCTACCTAGGGCTTGCCGAATAAGTTAAAACTATACTGCTCTTGCTCTAACTGTCCTAACTGCTCTAACTGTTGATGTCTATTTCAAACTCTCATTGTAGGCTGCATAAACTCCCTGGACGTTGTACCAATTAAGAAATATCCGTGCTAACTGCTCGGCTAGCTGTGGTTTGCCACGATTAATTAGCCACTTTAAAACTGGCTGTAAAGTACGTTCATTTAGTTTTCCACCTATAGATAAAATGCCCCATAAAATACGGTGTAATAATGTCATTTGAATCATCATCTTGACGTTAAAAGTCGGATGTTTCTCATAGAAAACCACCCCCATTTTTCCTCTTGCTATTTCTCGCTCAATCATCTGCGGAATTTGCTCTAAATCAAAGGCAGGATGCCAATGATAACCAACAGCTTGAGGGCATTTAATTAGCTTTAAACCTATTTTTTTGAGTCTGACACCCAACTCTAAATCTTCCCAGCCATAGAGTTGAAAACCCGTATCAAATAAGCCTGCGGCTTCTAACCATTTACGAGAGATCGCCACATTTCCCGTTGCAAAGTAGGCAGCGGAAAAATCCGTTATTTTGTAAGGTTCAGCGGTAGGACAATCAAAATTATTAGTATTAATTACTGCGCCGTAGGTAAACAGGCGATCGCTGTTAAGATCTTGCTCACTTTTAATCAAAGCATCGCCATGAGACTGAAGAAAAGTTTCGGTAACGACTAAATCACTATCAATAAAAACTATGGTGTCACCAGCGGCGTTTTTAACTCCCAAATTCCTCGCGGCTGCTGCTCCCTGATGATCCTGTTCAATTACTTTTACATGGGGTAAATTAGGCTGATTTTCCGCTAACCAATCTAAAGTGCGATCGCTTGAACCGTCGTCTACTAAAATTATTTCATAACCTGCAATTTTTGCGTCCGTAAATACCTGATGTTCTAAAGCCAGAAGGCATTTTTGCAGGATGGGTAAACGATTATAGGTAGGAATAACAACGCTGATATACATCTGAGATTATATATAGATCTATCCAAAAATCTATTATTACAGGTGAGCAAACCCTTTGCCATCGAATTTGTTGTTTGTCAAGATACCCGATTCATCTTCTTCAGTAAAATTTCAATCATAGGAGCATCATTACTATTAGGATCGACTTTTAGATAATACTCTAAGTCTAAAATTGCCTCATCCCAACGATTGAGCTGGTAGTAAAGTAAACCGCGATCGCGAATTTCGGCTGTTTTTTCTGGCTGGAGTTGCAGGATGGCGCTCATGGTAGACAAAGCCTTATCTATTTCACGACGGTGGAGGTAGATAAATTTTAAGTTATTGAGCATCCTGGCTAAAATTTGCCTATTGCTTACGGGGGCTAGCCAATTGGGATCAAGCTTGACCTGTTGCTGATAGTTTTCATCCAGCCTCTTTTGGCAGTCAGCCTCAAAAAGAATTTCACCGCGATTAAATGGATCAACAAAGATACCTGCTTCCTCAAACTCGGGACGAATCAAGAAATGTCCTGGCATTCCCACTCCTACCATCGGGAAATTTAGGCGTTGGGCGATCGCCAGATAGACTACAGACAAGCTGATAGGAATGCCTAATTTACGCTCTAATACCTGATGCAGAAAGCTATTGTCTGGGTCATAATAATTATGTTTGTTACCCCGAAACCCTAGAGTATTAAATAGATGCTGATTAATCGTTTTAATAACTTTTAAAGGATAACGTTCGGCAGGGAGTAACAGTTCAATCTCCGAAGCGATGGCATCCAGAGTGTTGAGATATTTTTGCGGTTCTAAATCCTTATATTCTGCTTGAGCAAAATAAAGACAGGTTTTAGTTAAGTCTATCTCGGGTTGGCTCACTGCTTGATAAAATTTGTGCCATAGCAATTGATTATCCATCGAACGAACATGAGTGTTTTTAGCTTTATCTCGATCATCATAGTATTTTTTGGGTGAATATACCGAGTAAAAATTAGTAATTATTTACTTCATAAATTAGATGAATTTACTACATAAATGCGAAGTAAAAAATGTTTACTCACAACTATTTACTCGCAAGATAATATTTTAGGGGTTGCTGATTCTAAGTTGCTTGTTTAATTGACAAGCCAACTCGCTTAAGCTTTTCATTTACTTCCAAGACTCTAACTTTGACCACTTCTCCCACCTTGACAACCTCATTAGGATCGCCCACAAAGCGATCGCATAATTGGGAGATATGTACCAAGCCATCTTGATGTACTCCTACATCTACAAATGCCCCAAAGTTAACCACATTGGTTACTACTCCTTCCAACATCATCCCTTCTTGGAGATCGCTAATTTCGGCAATGCCTGCTTTAAAAGTAGCGTACTGAAATTTTTCTCTCGGATCTCTTCCTGGCTTTTCTAATTCGGCGATCGCATCCCGCAAAGTGGGCAATCCTACTCCATCCCTGACAAATTCTTTGAGATCAAGACTTCTCAGGCGATCGCTCGCTTGATTTAGGCGCTCAAGAGACAATTCTAAACTAGCGGCTATTTCTTGAATTACCTGATAGCTTTCTGGGTGAACGGCAGTATTATCAAGGGGGTTATCACCGCTACGAATACGTAAGAATCCTGCTGCCTGTTCATAGGTCTTTTTGCCTAGCTTGGCTACTTTTAATAACTGTTTGCGGTTTTTAAATGCGCCATTTTCGTTACGATAGGCGACAATGTTTTTGGCGATCGTGCTAGATATTCCTGATACAAACGTCAGTAACTCTTTGGAAGCAGTATTTAAATCTACTCCCACATAGTTAACGCAACTTTCGACAGTCTCCTCTAACTTTTGTTTGAGTAACTTTTGATTAACATCATGCTGATACTGTCCCACACCAATAGATTTGGGGTCTATTTTGACTAATTCAGCCAAAGGATCTTGCAGTCTTCTACCAATGCTAACCGCCCCCCTAACAGTCAGATCTAAATCGGGAAATTCTTCTCTCGCAACATCACTAGCAGAATAAATAGATGCCCCTGATTCATTTACCATCACTTTAATCGGCTGTTGTGTAGTTGCTTTTAAAACCTCACCTACGAACTGATCTGTTTCCCTGGAGGCTGTACCATTGCCAATCGCAATAAATTCAACCTGATATTGCTCGATTAAATCCTGAACAACTTTAGCCGCCTGTTTTCTTTTTTCTGCTCCCGTGTGCGGAAAAATTGCCTGATATTGTAGAAACTTGCCCGTGTCCGATAGCACCACCACCTTACATCCAGTGCGAAAGCCTGGATCGATTGCTAGGGTGGGTTTTCTGCCCGCAGGAGAAGCCAACAGCAGGTTGCGTAAATTTGCTTCAAAAGTCTGAATCGATTCCAAGTCGGCGTATTCCTTGCGATCGCTCCTCACCTCCCGAATTAGAGACGGTTTTAACAGACGATTGAAGGCATCTTTGAGCATTGTTTGGTAAAATATTCTTAAATTGGGGCTTTTAGTACTAATTTTCCGCTGTTCAAGATACCTCATTACCTCTGATTCATCGAAAGCAATATCAACGCTCAAAACTCCCGCCGTCTCACCGCGATATAGTGCCAAAACGTTATGGGAGGGAATTTTACTTACACCATAGCGATAATTGCGATACATCTCGTATTTGGTACTTCCTTCAGGATGTTCCCCTTTAACTTGTGAAATAAACGACCCTCTCCGAAAGAAATAATCCCGTAAATAAGCCCTGATATCAGCATTGTCGGCGATCTGCTCTGCTAGAATATCTGATGCTCCTGCTAAAGCCTGCTCTTCAGTCTTAACTTCTTTTTCGTGATCTAAATATTTGCTTGCCTCGCTGTCCAAATCCACTTGAGACACTTGAGGTTTATTTTGTAACTCGATCCACTCAGCAAAAGGTTCTAAACCTTTTTCTCTGGCAATAGTTGCCCGAGTGCGTCGCTTGGGCTTGTAGGGAAGATATAAATCCTCCAATTCCGTGCGATTGAAACAGACGGTTATTTTTGCCTTCAATTCAGTAGTTAATTTTCCTTGAGAACTAATTTCCTCAAGAATCTTGCTCTTGCGCTTCAATAATTCATCGAGATAGGTGTAGCGTTCAAAAATATCCCGTAGCTGTATCTCATCTAGTGAACCTGTTTGTTCTTTACGATAGCGGGCAATAAACGGCACCGTACCGCCTTCGAGCCAGAGATCTAAAGCATGATTAACATTGCGGTGAGATAAAGCAAACTCTTGAGCAATTAATTGTCTAATATCAGTCATAAAGAAAAAGCAAGGCGCAGGACAAGTTTGATTATATATATTTCTTCCTATTGACTGCTGATTATTTACCTTGAAGACTTCATGATGATTGCATCAGTTAGGACAGTTAAACCGCGTCCACACAGAAAACAGTAGTTTTCATTCATGAGCAACATAATTTTTCCAGTTCCAAGTTACCAATTTCTAATCCCTTATGGGTCGCGGTACATGCGTGCATATGCGAAGCGGCTTGCACTTGTCGCATTGAGTGTATCCTTTAAGAAGCCCTTTGTGCACAGCAGTATCCTTTAGAAATCCTTTAGGACGAACAGTTAACTTTTGAACTACGGGTTTCAACAGCGCGATTTAGTTGAAAATTGTCCAAACTATTGTGACTAACAATCAAATATTAAGTAGCTGGATAAAATTGAATATAAAATCCAAAGTTTTAATTCCTTCCTCTGCTCCTCTGCTCTTCACAGTTTTATAATTAATTACGCCTACCTACTTAATTGTTATCCCAAAAAGCAATATTGGAGGTTATAACAGAATCATTCATAGTTTCTGATTCTATTATTAGTCTTCTGATTATGGGATTAAATCAAGAAAGCGATGATAATCCGCGCCGCCGTAGTACACGAGGGAATACTTACCAAGAAAGCGATCGCGCTCGAAAAGCAGCTTTACTGGCGAAAAAAGACCAAGAAAATATTAGTAAGAATGGAATTAGTATCCTTGAATATTATCGTAGCGGCTGGAGCATAGTGGAAATTGCAGCTCAAACTTGTGAGTCAGAAGAAACAATAATTAGAACCTCTGCCATTAGAAACTTTATTAATCAGGTCAACTCAATTATGGGTTTGGTTAAGTCCCATGTAGAAGGATTATCCGCTAAGGAAATAGCGCAACAACTAAATATTGAATTAGGAATCGTCATTGATGAGCTCAAGTGGTTTCAGCAAAGCCAAATTATTATTCAAAAAGGGAAAGTTTGGATTCATAAAAAATATGAGTAAGGAATATCATCATAAATCTTAACTGTCATGAAAATACTCAAAATATTATGCTCTTGCTTATTAACAGGTATCATCCTATTTTGTGGCATCAAACCTGTTCTAGCATTCTGTGGCTTTTATGTCGCCAAAGCCGATAGCAGTCTCTACAACCAGGCATCTCAGGTGATTATTGCTAGAGATGGAGAAAGAACGGTGTTAACTATGTCTAATGATTATCAGGGTGAAGTCAAAGACTTTGCTATGGTTGTCCCCGTACCCGTAATTCTCACGGAAGGACAGGTGCATGTAGGGGAATCGAAGATTTTAACCAGACTAGACAGCTTTAGTGCGCCAAGGTTAGTAGAGTATTTTGATGAAGATCCTTGCAATCCCATTCTGTCCCAATTTGATACTATAGAACGTTTGAATACACCATCAGTCGCAGAATCTGGAGTCCCAAAAGCCGAGGCGAACTTGGGGGTAACGGTAGAAGAACAATTTAGCGTTGGCGAATACGACATTGTAATCCTCAGTGCCAAAGAGTCTGATGGTTTAGAAACCTGGTTGATCCAAAATAACTACAAAATTCCCCGAGGTGCCAAGAAGTTACTCCAGCCCTATATCAAGCAAAATCTTAAGTTTTTTGTAGCAAAGGTAAACCTAGAAGAGTTTGACAATAGTGGTTTTGAAAACCTGCGACCAATTTCCATGGCTTATGAATCTCCTAAGTTTATGTTGCCCATCCGTTTAGGGATGATGAATGCTAACGGCGACCAAGACTTGATTGTCTATCTACTTTCTCCCCAGGGACAGATAGAACTAACCAATTACCGCACGGTCAAAGTTCCTTCAGGGGATGAACTACCAGAGTTTATTCAAGAAGATTTCAAAGACTTTTATACCGCCATGTTCCAAAACGCCTATGAAGCAGCCAATAAACAGGTTGCATTCTTAGAATATGCTTGGGACATGAGTACCTGCGATCCTTGTTCGGCTGAACCATTAAACCGAGATGAGTTAAAAGATGCAGGAGTTTTTTGGCTAGATAGCACCAACTCACGCAATTCCTGGGGCGGAAATAATGTCTTCATAACCCGTATTCATGTACGCTATCGCCGCGATAAATTCCCAGAAGATCTCAAGTTTCAATCTACCAGCGATCGCTCAAATTTCCAAGGCAGATACTTAATCCGCCATCCCTTCAGAGGCAATTTTACCTGTGATGCCGCGCAAAAATATCAGCAACAGGTCAAAACCAGACAGGAAACAGAAGCCAAAACCCTAGCTAAGCTTACGGGGTGGAAGCTACAAGATATTCGAGATCGCATTAAATTTGTCAAAGCTGAACCAATTCAATGGTGGGACAATCTTTGGAATTAATTACCAATTATCACAACAACACCTGTCTTATATACGTGAGTTCGACGGGGCTTCAAAAGCGGATTCTCTCGTAGGCGGAAACCATGATTCTTTCGTAAAAAGTCTAAAAATTGACGTTTCTATCGAACTCACGTTTATTATAGTAAGGCATTGTGTAAAAATAACTTGAAC
>JBCCNG010000010.1:0-20002 GCA_039025955.1 Cyanobacteria bacterium P01_C01_bin.72
CTGCAATTAAACGAGCAGAAATCTAAAACCAGTCTTTATTATTGGCAGTAGGCTTTTTGAGCTTAAAACCAAATTCGGGCTTCGGCACTTCTGAGTCTGTCTCTGATAAATCTGCTGCTGACGAATCGGTTTCCCCTAGCTGATTCCAGTCTGATAAATTGCTGATTAATTCTTGACCAGCGATCGCCACTTTCGCCGCCTGCTGAAGAGTTAAATCGATATCTTCTTTGGCACGATGAGAAATCTTTTGGCTCAGGGAAGTATTAGCCTGGTTGGGTTGAGTATCATGATTATGGTTTAAGTTTGAGGCGGCAGCTTGACTGGGAGATAATCTTTTTTCTCGTACCTGAAATTTTTCTGTTTGGCTACTTGATTGATTGAGAAAAAGACTATTGAGTAAAGCCTTGCCTTTGATATTAAGACAGATAGCAGCAGGAAAAGGCGCAATAGCTGCTGTTTGCCAGAGCAGGCGGTTTTGCTCAACCGTATTTGACCAGAGATAAATTTGCTCGGGATCATGCCGCTGGCTGTTTAAGCGGGGCATGTCTGGAGTCGAAGCAGCGATCGCTAAATTGCTCAATTCTAGGGGATCGTATTGGCTTAATGTAGGTTTTCTCTTCTTAGAATCATAGTTTTTAACCAGCCAAACTTTTTCGATCTCTTGGTAGAGAATCTGGAAATTATCGAGATTGCCATAGGTAGGTAGCTCCTGAAGCTGTAGGCTTTGATCTAGCTGGGTTACATAGCCAACATATATGTATAGTGGTCTACCCTGATCATCTTTAACCGTTTTGCCAATTAGGTTTTTAATCATACAGGTAGTGCCGACAACACAGTAATGATTATTTTTGAACAGCGACCAGCGTGGAGAATCTGCCAAATTACGGGCGCGTTTAGTAGTGGCAACAATATATTGTGATGCCCAGTTTAAATCATCTTCTGTAAAGTCATGGGGAATAGTAATAAAGCGGAAATCTAGATGGTATGTACGTCCATAAACAATTGCTGCCCATCCTTTAGACATCTGCTGTCACCTCGCTACCGTTGAAGTACAAAGAAGCCTGCTGTAGCTCCTGGGACAACAGCTTCATATTTTCCTCCACGACAATGATTTCGCTTTTGGTCGTTTCTAGCTGAGTTGTTTGCTCTTTGATTTGCTCCGCCTTGAGTAATTGATAGAGAGGATTTCTTTGTTTGACCGCTTCTAGTGCTTCCGTTTGTCGGTCGCGATCGCTTTTTAGCTGCAAGCCATAGGCCCGTAGTTGGGAGTAAACAGCAAAAACAACGGGAAGATGAACATTTACGGGGACAATATGGGCATTGTCGGGATCAGCTCCAAGATCTCGCCCCAAACTGACAGGGCAAATCATCACCAGCCAGCCCGAATTAGGGGTAAATAATCCTTGAAATAACTTTTTGACATCAGCAATAATCTCCTCGCGGTCGCGATGGTGGCACAGGTCGTATTTGGTAATGACGATGGCTATGGGAAAAGGCTGTTGTGGATTGGGCTGTTTGTTGTTACTGACGTATTGCTGCACAAATTGATTCATGCGATCGCTTTTAATTGCCCGCACCGTTTGGGGAGTAATCTCACTCGTCAAGTGTTCTCCCGAAACAGAGAGAAATAAGCAGGCAGATTCCTGGACATACTGTACTAACTCGGCAACATCCTGCTCCGTCGAGCGATCGCTGAGGGCTAAACCGCGATAGTCAAGCCACTGAAACCCCATCAGAGGACGAAAACCATAGCTAAAGTTAAAGCCATAGTATTCCATAGCCGCAGCGTTGGGAGTTGGCCAACGTTCATCTCCCTGGAGCGAAATCAGCTTTTCCCATCTTTGGGTTAATTCTAGATCTAGATCCATGTCCTTCGCCGCTAGGGTAAAACCCTTAACTCCTGTCTGCATCACCGCATACATCCCCAGTAGATAGCTAGTTTTGCCTGCTCCCGTCGTGCCTAACGTGATGATTTTGATATCGTCGAGCTTCATGTTGTTTCGTAAATTAATTAAAACCAGTTAGTTTGTGGTGGATTAGCAGGGGGTTTAACCACAGGAGATGAAGCAAAAACGCCCCAGACATCTGAAGTCGAATCGTAAAACTTGTTTGGTTGAGCTGGAGAGGAAGATTTTGTTCGCTCCAGATATAGCAAATCAAAAAACTCCTGTACCGACTGGAGGCGCTGGGTAACATCCATTGCCATGGCTCTGGCGATCGCTTGACTGACATGAGTATTGACATGGGTTGCGATTTGCTTGACAGGTTTTAATTCTACTCCCGCCGCCCTTTCAATTGCCGAGACTGGTGCTTCTCCTGTTAATAGATAGTAGAGAGTTGAGCCCAGGGCATAAATATCGGTAAATGCTCCATACTTTAAAGCACGCCCGTATTGTTCTAGAGGAGCATAGCCAGGAGTCAACATAGTCGTATATCTAGCAGTAGAGCTAGCGGTAAAGTCCCGCGCTGCGCCAAAATCAATCAGCACAACTCGACCATCATCGGCTAGCATAATGTTATCTGGCTTGATATCGCGGTGCAAAAATTTCGCTTGGTGCAGAACCTCTAGTGCTTCCCCGACCTTGGTAATATGCTCTAAAGCTTGAGCTTCCGAAAGTTTCCCTTGACGCTGCCTGAGAAATTCTGCCAGAGTTTTGCCTTGGAGATATTCCATAACTAAATAGGCGGTGTTGTTCTCTTCAAAATAGTAGAAAACCCGCACAATGCCAGGATGATTAAATTGTCCGAGAGTCTGACCTTCCAGGAGGAACTTTTGTTTAGCATTGCTGTAAGTGTCAGAATTCCAGCGACCAGCTGACACTACCGTTGAACCTTCGCGCCAGCAGCCTTCGGGAAAAAACTCTTTAACCGCCACGGCTCGATTTAATCTCGTGTCAATTCCTCGATAGGTAATCCCAAAACCACCTTGACCAAGAGGCTGCTCAATCCGATACTCGCCATCCGCTAAACAAGCACCAGGACTCAGGATGCCGTTAACCCTGGTAAATTTGCCCATGCACTTCCAACTCCTTAACAACTCCTATCCATTGATACGCCAACTCTGACCGCCACTTGGCGTTTTTTCCCCTTATATTAAGGCTATCTAGTTAGTTTTTTGATTAGCCTAGATGAATATCAATGCCCAGAACTAACCCTATATCAAACAATTATCGATGGTATTTAATTACCCTGATAGTAAGGGAGGTCAACTTATTGAAATCTTTAAAAAATGTTTACTTGCAAGCTAATAAAGCAGTAGTTAATTGAAGTTAACGGCAGACTTTTTAAGCAACAAGGGAATGACGATAAACAATGACTTTAAATTGTAGGAATCTTGGCGAAAGCACGGGGGAGTTGACTATTTTCTAGATGACATTAGCCATTAAAATGTTCTAATTGTGGAAGGTATCTCATAGCAAAAGTTACACCTGTAGCATTGGGGAGGATATGACAGATAAACCAGAGACAATCAATCAACAATTCCCACAACTGGTTAAAATTGCGCTTCAGTTTCGACCAGACGCACAAATTACTGATATCCAGCAGTATGGTAGCGGTAATATTAACAGTACCTTCCTGGTAACTTTGAAGCTTGAAGCACCATTTATTCTGCAACGAATCAATACGGTGGTGTTTTGCCAACCAGAACTAGTGATGAACAATATCTGCATCTTATCGGACTACGTTCATCAGCAGTTGGCACATGCTAGCTTTCCTACGTTTCGTCGTTGGTTAATGCCCCGGGTTCTATTCACCTCTCAAAAGCAAAATCATTATGTCGCCACAGACGGTACTTTTTGGCGGGGAATCAGTTTTATTGATAACTCTCAATCTTTTGATACGATTCAAAGTCTGCACCATGCTCAAGAGATAGGCTATGGTTTGGGCATGTTTCATCGTTTGCTGAATCATCTACCGACAGAACAGTTAGCTGATACCCTGGAGGGATTTCATATTACCCCTAGATATCTCCAACACTACCAGCAGGTGAAAGAAGGTCTGAAGCTCCCATCTTCCTCCGAAGTTAATTACTGTCTTCAGTTTATCAGCGATCGCCCGAAGCTTCCCTATGTGCTAGAAAATGCAAAAGCGGCGGGAAAACTTAGCCTGAGAACAATTCACGGCGATCCCAAAATTAATAATATTATGATCGACTGCTCTACTCAAAAAGCAGTAGCCATGATTGATCTGGATACAGTCAAGCCAGGGTTAATTCATTATGACATTGGTGACTGTTTGCGCTCAGGCTGCAATTTCTTGGGAGAAGAGACGAGTAACTGGGAACAGGTAAAATTCGACCCTGAATTAGCTCAAGCTATTCTTAAGGGCTATTTAACAGTAGCAAGCGATTTTTTAACTCAGAATGACTATCAATATATCTATGACTCGATTCGCTTATTAGCCTTTGAATTAGGGCTAAGATTTTTTACCGATTATCTTGAAGGAAATGTCTACTTTAAGGCAGATCATGCCGAACATAACCTAGCTAGAGCCTTAGTGCAGTTTAAATTGACATCAAGCATTGAGCGACAGTCTGAGGCAATTCAGCAAATCATCGACGAGGTAATATGAAACCCTTTGAGTTGATTCCTTTTACTCCAGATAGCGCCCCCCAAGTTCGAGTTACAGGCAATATCGAGCGTCGCCACAACCAGCTAAACATTACTTACAACTTCACAGACTCAAGAGCAATTGTTATTCCTCGCCCAGCTACTCCCTCCCGCCTGTTTGATCTTTGGGAACATACCTGCTGCGAATTCTTCTTGGGTGTAGCCAACTCAACTCAATATTGGGAATTCAATCTCTCCCCCGCAGGACATTGGAACGTGTTTCGCTTTCCCGATTATCGTCAAAATATCTCCGAAGAGATGGTTTTTGAGCATTTGCCGTTTCAAGTAGGAACGTGGGAAACAGGTTTACAGTTAAATTTAAAATTAGACCTCGGTAAAATTATTGCTCCCGAACAAAGTTTGGCGCTAGGCATTACTGCCGTAATTGAGGATCAAGCAGGACAATTGAGCTATTGGGCGTTATCTCATCCTGGTAAAGAGGCCGATTTTCATCTGCGGGATAGTTTTATCATCGAGCTTTAAATAGAATGACTACATTCTCTCTAAAACTTCAATCCCCAATAGAGACAAGCCTAGCTTGATTGTACGAGCCGTTAAATCAGCCAGAATTAAACGGGATGTTTTTTGGGGTTCAGCCGCAGTTAAAATGTCGCACTGTTCGTAAAATTGATTAAACTTTTGGCTTAGTTCAAACAGATATAAACAGATCCGATTAGGTAACAAGTTGGCTTCAACCTCTTGCAGCACTTCTTCAAGCTGTAAAATGTGTTTTGCTAAAGCTAATTCCGCAGTTTCGGTTAGGACAATTTTAGTATCACTGTCCAGTTGCGAAAAATCAATCTCCCCTTTGCGACTTACGCCTTGGGGACGGACATAGGCATAGAGTAAATAGGGTGCAGTGTTACCTTTTAGATCCAGCATTTTGTCGAAGTCAAACTTGTAGTCTGAAGTTCGATTTTGGCTCAAGTCAGCGTATTTCACGGCGCTTAAACCTGTTACCTGCGCCACATGCTCAATAAACTCTGGTGTTTCTTTTCTGTCTTCTGCTGCGAGTCTAGTGGTCAATTCTTCACGAGCATGATCTACCGCTTCGGATAAGAGATCTTTAAGCTTGACTGTTTCACCCGATCTCGTTTTAATTCGCTTACCGTCTTTACCCAAGACTAAACCAAAGGGGACATGAACTACTTCTACCTCTTCGGGTAAGATCCCTGCTTTCCTGGCGACCTGAAACACCCCTGCAAAGTGATTTGCCTGTCCAGAATCGGTAACGTAAATAATCCTGTCGGCATCGTCTTCTTGGACTCGATAGTTGATAGCGGCTAAGTCGGTTGTGGCATAGTTAAAGCCACCGTCGCTTTTCTGCACAATCAACGGGAAAGGATCGCCATCTTTATTGCTAAAACCATCGAGGAAGACACACATTGCTCCAGCGCTTTCTTCTAGCAACTCTGTCTCTTTCAATTTATTAACCACATCTTCCAAGAAAGGATTATAAAACGACTCGCCTCTTTCTTGGAGCTTAATATCCAGCAGGTCGTAGATCACCTGAAACTCCTGACGCGACTGATCACAGAGTAATTTCCAAGCATGAAGACTGTCTGCTGCACCACCCTGTAGCTTGACTACTTCCTGTCTGGCGGTTTGCTTAAATTCCTCATCCGCGTCAAAACGTACTTTGGCTTTTTTGTAGAGAGATACTAAATCACCAATATTCAAGGCATTGGCAGTAGTTAAAGCCTCGGGATAGGCTTCTCTAAGGTAGGCGATCAGCATCCCAAATTGAGTTCCCCAGTCGCCGACATGATTGAGGCGCAGCACGTCATGACCACGAAATTCTAAAATACGAGCGATCGCATCACCGATAATAGTAGAGCGTAAATGCCCTACATGCATTTCTTTGGCAATATTCGGGCTAGAAAAATCAACGATTACCTTTTTCGCCGACTCTACTTGAGGAATGCCTAATCTCGCGTCAGTCTGAATTTTGCTTAGGAGTTGCCCAATATAATCGGATTTTAGCGTAAAGTTGATAAATCCTGGGCCAGCGATGCTAGGAACTTCACACATATAGTCAATTTGCAGTTCCGCAATAATTGATTGGGCGATCGCTCTCGGATTTTGCTTCAGCGGTTTGGCTAAGGAGAGGGCAACATTGGACTGATAATCGCCAAATTTGGGATTGTTTGTGGGGGCGATCAGGGGATCTGTAGCACCTATTTCTGCCCCAAATGCCGACACTAAAGCTTGGCTCACAGAATTTTGAAGCTGTTCTAGTATAGAAGTCATAATGTTGGTTAATTTAGGCAAAAAGATAGTTTGAGCCAGTAAGCTGATGATTTCCAGGATAATAAATTTATCATTTATTTGACTGTTTCTTCTATTTCTTCTGAGGCTCAAATAAGTTTAATGTCCTCCTGGTTGAGCGAGGCTTTCAAACCGAGTTAATTCAGCATTAAATAATAGTTTGATCGTACCCACAGGACCATTACGATGTTTAACAATACTAACTTCGGTAATGCCTCGGTCTGGCGTGTCGGGATTATAATATTCGTCACGGTAAATCATCATGACTAAATCTGCATCCTGCTCAATACTGCCACTTTCTCTCAAATCAGACAGCATGGGGCGTTTGTTAGTTCTTTGTTCTACTCCGCGACTTAGCTGAGATAGAGCAATAATTGGTACATTCAACTCCCTCGCTAAACCCTTTAAACTCCGCGTCATTTTTGATAGCTGCTGCACGCGGTTATCGTTATCGCCTCCCTCCATCAGCTGAAGATAGTCGATCATCACCAAGCCCAAAGGATCTTTTTGCTGCGCCTGTAATCTCCGAACTTGCGATCGCATTTGCATTACGGTTAAATTAGCCGTATCGTCGATATATATTGGCAGTTCTGAGAGTTTTTCTACCCCGTCAATTAACTGCCCAAACTCGTTTTGGGCAATGCGACCCGAACGTAAGCGGTTACTGGGAATTCTCGCCTCAGCTGATAGTAGCCTTTGAGTTAATTGTTCCCGCGACATCTCTAAACTGAACACGGCGATGGGTAATTTAGAATCCCTAGCGATATTAGAAGCTACACAGAGGGAGAAGGCGGTCTTTCCCATTGATGGGCGACCAGCAATGATTATCAAGTCAGAACGGCTAAAACCGCTAGTCATGGCATCCAAATCATAATAGCCCGAAGGAATACCAGGTAAAGCTGTTTCCTGGTGCAGTTCTTCAATCGTATTAAAAGTATTAACCAGAGTTTCGGCGATGGGAACTAGACCCTCTTGGGGTCGTTCTTGGCTTAAACGAAAAATCTTTTGTTCGGCGGCATCGAGGACTACTTCCAACTCTGTCGTGTTGTCGTAGCCTAAATCAACAATTTCATGTCCCGAAGTAATCAACTGACGACGGACATATTTTTCCATGATCAGGCTAGCATAGCGATCAACGTTAACTGCCGATACAGTGCGATTGAGCAACTGCGCTAGTTTGGTTGTTCCTCCCACCTGTTCGAGTAAATCGCGATCGCTTAAATAAGTACTAACCGAAATAAAATCCGTTGGCTTCCCCTTCAGATTAAGACTTAAAGCCGCCTGATAAATCTCCTGATGTGCCTTAACGTAGAAAGCATCTTTGACGATTAATTCTCCTACCCGCGTAATCGCCTCTGGATCGAAGAGAATACCGCCCAAAATAGCTTCTTCTGCCTCAATACTAGCTGGGGGTAAGTTATTAACTTCTGCCATTGATTGTTCTCGATGCTTACAGCATTACTATAGAACAAATATTCTACTCAACTAGGCTACTTCAGATTATTTAAATAAATTTAGCAATTGTTGCTAGAGGAAAAGCGATCGCTCAAATCTATTTGAAGACCAAAAAAGCGAAAAAATGATCTTCAAACTACTTTATGGTGGATATAATTAGACATTACTCACCTGCTAATGTAAATCAGCAGAACTTTATAAAATGCAACTTAATTTAGACGATGCGGTTAATTACCATTACGACAAATTTCCGCCAGAAGCTATTAATTATGCAAAATTTATCGATGCTTCTCGAACGAAATTTGATCGCTATTGTCGAGCAAGCATCTGTTAGAAGAGCTGCATTATATTCGTTTGAACCATTAATGGTGCTAGTAAGGGTTTGAAAATGGCGATCGCATTTATTCAAGCCTTAATTCGTGAAAATAATCTGAAAACTAATGACTAAAAACCATAACTCAAAGCTAGTTGAGCGCGAGGGGCAGCGAATTTAGTTCGCCATTTCCAATCGCGCTGTTTACAAACAACACACAACCTTATGGGTCGTGGCTTGCACTTGCCGCATGGAGTGTACCCTTTAGGATAACTTTTCACGAATGGCTAATTATTACTAGCCACAGGATTATAAGGAGTTACAAATAGCTTTTGTTCTGCTAATCGCCGTCTGGTTAAGCCAGGAAAGACAACTAGTTTGCCGCCACGATTGGCTTTATTCCAGCGCACAAACTCTTGAGATGCCCCAATGTAATCTCCTGCATTGAGTTTGCGACTTAGAGTACTATCTGTGATTACTACTGTTCCTGCGTTATAAACTAAGGAAGTTAGCGCACCTAGCTGATATGGGTTTAAGTCTACCTGTACATGCTTCAAGACTAGCTTTTGAATCTGAGATAGTTCTTGCTCTAGGGCTATGTTAGCTTGTGCCTGAGTAATATATTGTCCCATTCTGACCGTTCTACCGTTGACTCTGGTTTGACCATAGCCAATTACAGGTAATCCACTAGAGTCGATGTAGGCATAAGAACGAAAGCCCTCAAACTGCTTGACTAAATTCTTGGTTTCAGGAAGTACCGCCAGATTAGAAGCAACTAGTGTCGGAGAGAACAGAATGTTCCCTGGAGAATTTAGGGCTGACTTGCCCCCGACAGAGTTAACTAATTCAGGGCGGGAAAGCTGACTGGCTGCATGGGATTTGGGCATATTTCCTGTAAAACCAAAAATCCCGCCCAAAATAGCCAAGATATAGCCACAATGATTAACATTAGACGATAGAAAACGCATTTTTATAATTGCAAATATAATTTCTTAGGTAAATATACTTGTGAAGCAGTAAATATACAGAAAAGAGCATGATCGGCTTTGTGCCTAGAAGAGGCTGGCAATAAAACTTCGGAAGGTAAAAACTAATCTGCTGAATAAACTAGGTAAATTGAAGTAAATTATCGACTTACAGACAAGTGCCAAGATGGTTTAATAGGTTAGATATTGATTTGATAAATATCCTGAAGAATGACTTATAGTGGCGATCGCACACAAGAGAGAACTTCCTGTATCATCGTTGGCGGAGGAATTACTGGATTAATTACCGCGACGATTTTGCAGCGTCGAGGAATCTCAGTCACAGTGCTAGATAAAGGTAAGGGTGTTGGTGGGCGGATGGCAACTCGCCGAATCAAGCACGAAGATTCGATTGAAGGGGTGTTTGACTATGGTACGCAATATTTCAGCGTCAAAAATCCCCAGTTCCAGACATGGGTTAATGATTGGCTAAAGTGCGGAGTCATTAAGGAGTGGTGTCAGGGTTTTGGTGCGGCTGATGGTAAGCCTCGATATTGCGGCGTTAAAGGGACTCGCGGAATTGCCCAGTACTTAGCTCAAGATTTGGACGTTAAGACTAGCACTAAGGTAGTAGAAATTAGCTACAGCGGCTATTGGACGGTCCAGACTGAAGCTGAACAAGAATATGAGGCAGAAATGCTGTTGCTGACTATGCCAGTACCTCAGTCTTTGGATTTACTCGATGCATCGCTGATGGTGTTGCCTTTAGATGTCCGATTTGCCCTAGAGAATATTACCTATAATCCCTGCATTGCTGTACTAGCTTTGTTGGAACAGCCGAGCAATATTTCTGCACCAGGAGGCATCGCTCTGGAGGAGGGCTGTTTGGTTTGGCTAGCGGATAACTATCAAAAGGGTATATCCCCCAAGGGTTATGCTGTAACTCTTCATGCTAGTCCTAGCTTCAGCGAAGATTATTGGGATAGTGATGATGCCGAAATAGCTTACAAGCTACTAACTACGGCTGCTGATTATTTAGCTGCTCCTGTAATTAAATATCAAGTACATCGCTGGCGTTATAGTCAACCAAAAACTTTGCATCCCGAACCCTATTTAGCTTTATCAGAAATCCCCTTAATTATGGCGGGAGATGGTTTTGTAGCTCCCAAAATAGAAGGCGCTGTCTTGTCAGGTATTGCTACAGGAGAACTGATTGGCAAAAGATTTAAAGGTAAGTGATTACTGATTACCAAGAACCTCTGTAGCAGTAGAGAGAAAAAAGTTATTAGACTGTTAACAATAGTTTGCTTAATTTTTCTTAACTTAGAGTCATGGCATTAATTCCCAAGCTGAAACAGTCATCATTGAAACAAAGGTTACAGTGGATTGCTCAACCTGATAAGTATATGGATTCAGCATTTGAGCAAGCTCCCGATATATTTCAGGCTGATATTGCTGGAGGGGAGGGGTTTGTCTTTGTTAATCATCCTCAAGCAATGCGACAGATGGTAACGAGCGATCTCTCTAAATATTTTGCCTCTAGTAAAGATAATCATTTGCTCCAGCCGTTGGTAGGGGACAACTCTCTGTTGCTGATTGAAGGCAATCGCCACAAGAAAAGACGGCAACTGCTGCTACCTCCCTTCCACGGGAAAAGAATGCAGAGTTATGGTCAGATTATTTGTCAGATTACCCGTAATATTTTTGAGCAGCTCAAACCAAATCAGCCTATAGTGGCGCGACACCTAACTCAAGAGATATCTTTACAGGTGATTTTTGATGCTGTTTATGGTTTACAGGATGGCGATCGCTCCCAGGATTTGAAGCAGCGGATCAGCAAACTAGCTAATATTTTTGAGTCTCCTCTTACTTCTGCGCTGCTATTTTTACCCTGGTTGCAAAAGGATTTGGGTGCTTGGAGTCCCTGGGGTAATTTTATGCGTCAGCAAAAAGCGATTGATGAAGCGATTTATGAGGAGATTGCTAGCAGAAGAGCCGAAGACTGTAGCCAACGCCAGGACATTCTTTCGCTAATGATGTCTGCCCAAGACAAAAAGGGAGAGGCAATGACAGATGCCGAACTGCGGGATGAACTGATGACCCTGATGTTGGCGGGACATGAAACCACCGCGACGGCGATCGCCTGGGGACTATATTGGATTTATTGTTTTCCCGAGATTAAGACCAAGCTGGAGGCGGAAATCTCTAGCTTGGGAACTGATCCTGAGCCGATAGCGATCGCTAAGTTACCTTATTTGGATGCTGTTTGTCGGGAAACTCTGAGAATTTATCCCGTAGCAATGCTCACTTTTCCCCGTACCGTTCTTGAACCAACAGAGTTAATCGGCTACAAACTAGAGCCAGGACAGGTTTTGATGGGTTGTATTTATTTAATGCATCAGCGAGAAGATGTTTATCCCGAACCGCATCAATTTAGACCAGAACGCTTTTTAGAGGGAAAATTTGATGCCTATGAATTCTTTCCCTTTGGTGGTGGGACGAGACGCTGTATTGGCGAGGCATTAGCTATGATGGAATTAAAGTTAGTCCTGGCGACTATTGTTAGAGAATACAAACTAGAGTTAAAAGGTGGCGATATTACCAGCGATCGCCATCGCCCAGAAGTTCCCGCAAGAAGGGGTGTTACTCTTGCACCCAGAAAGGGAGTAGAGATGATCTTTCAAGGCAGTAAGTAGATTTACTATTGCTGCCTTACTATAAATCTACAATTAGCTTCTTCTGTCAAACTAACTCTGCAATACTTCCTGTAGTCGTTTGCGGAATTCTCCTTTGGGGTGTCCCCCTTTCACCTCACCGATAATTTTAAAGTCAGAATCGGGAGATTCACAAATAATGTAGGTTGGCCAACCCATATCTTTTTTATCAGGATATTGCGCCATTAAAATTTGACGATACTGACGATAGGTGGCAGTATCCTGCATTTTTACATCGATAAATTCTAGCTCTAGTTCTTGGGCAACCTTAGCATCGTAAAAGGACATCTTGTGGCACGTTCCACAATCTTCTGAGGAAAATTTAACTACAGCTTTAGTCATCTTGAGTATTTTAATTAACAAAATTAATCTCTCGATTATAGAATTTTCCGACTAAATAAAGAACGAAAAATATTTAGCATTGCACAATGACTCTGTTGATTCTTCTCTTGTGGGCAAATCAAAAGGGTAAAGATACTTGTAAAGAATGAGGGCTTATTAGTTATTGCTGAAGTGATTTCAAATACTAGAAATGTCAAATGTAGCGATCGCCAAAATTGGAATGACCATACATCTTTTCTTCAATCGCCAATAATTTCCATAAAAAAATCTGAAAATAAAAAAATATAGTTTTAAGTTGTTGCTTGAATTTCTGCTTCAGTTATCTCTCTCAACCTCACTTCATCTCTCTGAGGATCGGCGTGGATAACGCGCATTTCCAAGCGTTCTCCTAAAGTTACTGGGCGATCAAAGCGATGGGGTAGTTCCATGCCTAAATCTTCAATTAGAATCAAACCCAAACCTTCATCCTGGCGCAGCCACCGTAGCACCAAAACGTCCCAAATACAGTCAGTATTACGCCGCAGGTATTCTAAACTCCAATAGCGGTTGGTTTGGCGTTCAACCAAAGTTGCTTCATAGGAAGAACTGCTAACGCTATAGACGATTTCCTGGAGTTCCTCGCGAGAGAAGGGTAGTCCCTCGCCACGCAGGTGGGCTTTGATTTGGAAGTGGGAAAGTAAGTCGGTATAGCGACGAATAGGTGATGTTACCTGGACATAGCTTTCTAAGCCTAAGCTAGCATGGCGGATAGGAGACATGCTCATCTCGCTACGAGGCATACAGCTACGGATCGCGCAAAAACGGGTTGGTCCTGCGGGTAGCTGAAGTAGTTCTTCTTCGGTCGGTAATTCTGGTTGGGGTTGACCTCGGTAGGGTAAGGGGAGATTATTCTCAACGCCAAATTTGCCGCCAATTTGACCAGCCAGAATCATCATTTCGGCAACTAGCTGACGCGAGGGAGAGCTATCAATCAGTTCGATGGTTACTTCTTCGTTATCCTTAACCTTAATTACCGACTCGGGCATTTTGATTTGAATTGCCCCTTCTGATTTGCGCCAACTTCTTCTGAGGTAAGAACTTTTAGCTAGATCAGAAATTTCTGGCTCGTTTTGCACTCCCAACTGCAACATCTCGTCTACATCGTCATAGGTAAGACGATAGGTGGGCTTGATCAAGCTAGGATGAATTTCGTATTCTTGAATGCCGCCAGTTTCGTCAAGAATGACCCCAAAACTAAGGGCAGAGCATACTTGCCCTTGAACCAGACTCATTGGCCCTGTGGCTAATTCAGGGGGAAACATGGAAACCATCCCCGTAGGAAGATAAAGGCTGGTGCTGCGGCGGCGGGCTTCTAAATCTAATTCGTCTCCTGGATTAACAATGCGGGTGGGATCGGCGATATGAATCCAAATTTTTGCCGTCCCGTCGGTTAAATATTCAATGCTCAAACCATCATCGATTTCGGTGGTGCTTTCATCATCAATGGTGCAAACTTTGAGATGGGTCAGGTCTAAACGATTATCGTTAGCTTCAGCAGGATCGGATTGCAGACGGGGTTGCACCACATCAAGTACCTTTTTAGAGAACGTTGTTGGATAAGCACTACGGCGTAAAAATAGATTTTCATGCTTACTCCACCATCCTAAATCTACTAGGAGTTGAAAAGCACCTTTGGCATCGCAGTTACGACCTGCTTCTTTGATTACCTCTTGCGCCACTTTGGAAGCACTGTTGGTTTGGAGAGCAACTTTTTCGATCGCCTCTAGTTTTAGACGTTCACTCTCACTCCATTCAATTTCTGCTCCAGCTAAAGCCGCTTGCAGATGGGCAATAAACTGAGCTTTTTCCTGCTCTTTCTCCGCCTGCACTTCTAGCTGATGCTTGATTTCTTCTACTTGAGTTGCAGGACGAGGTTCATAGTAGTCTGATTTTTGTTTGAAATATACTTTATCTCCGCTCAACATGCAGTGAGCGGCATAGCAAGCTACAGGAGTAGCTTCTGAAAACAATAGCTCTGCCATTTGCTGCGGTGTGGCAGTTTCTTTATCTTCGCTCAACATTTCCCAGGCTAGTTCTAGGCTGCTGGGATCGATATAGGGTTCAACTTCTGCCAGGAAACCATTTATTTCTGAAGACTCGTAAGTACCTTCTACGGTGTAATCAACCCTTTGGGGGCGTATCTTGTGTGACTGTCCCCCGGCATCAATTACGATCCAATCTTTTTTTCCTTCTGGTCTTTCGGCAACTGCAAGACGACGTTCTCCTTGCACTCTGAATTCAATCAGCTTTCCTTGTTCCACCAGCTTTGTACTCGACTGCTTACTACACTACTTTCTAGTTTACTTTTCGCTGACTGATTATCTCCACCGAAGCGTAAAAATAGCGTTTTATTTAACCTTCGGCATTGACAAAAGGCAGTAGAGCGATCGCTCTTGCTCTTTTGACGGCTACAGTTAGATCCCTCTGCTGTTGAGCAGTTAAGCCTGTAATCCGACGGGGTAAAATTTTGCCTCTCTCGGTAATGAATTTACGCAGCAGTTCAATATCTTTATAGTCGATAGGATCGCTGGGTTTGATTGGGGAAAGACGTTTACGATAATATGCCATGATTCTTGGTTTGACTAATTGCTAACTAATTTTTGTTACTTAATTTCTTTGTGGACGGTGTGACGATTACAGTGAGTACAGAATTTTTTTAGTTCCATTCTGCCTGTAGTATTGCGTCTATTCTTCATGGTGGTGTAACGAGATACACCAGGGGAACGTTTCTCAATGTTACTGCGACATTCAGTACATTCCAATGTGATTACGATACGAACGCCTTTCTTGCTTGCCATAACTTTTGCTCAGGATTACTGGTACGGGTACAGATAATATACACGCAGCTTACTATCTTCGCATACGACCCTGAATTTCGCCAAATATTTTTTTTAGCCTTAAATCGAGAGAAAAACCTCTTTCTGTTTGAATCATTAAAGTTTCTCCCAGGCGGTCATGACCAGCCAAATTATTCTCGTCATCTAGGAAGGCTAGAGAACAGTCAATTAACAACGGTGCGAGCAATAACAGCATCGATAAACCATTACGAAAATTGATTTGTAAACCAGCGATCGCCAAAGCGGAAGTGCATCCTAAAAGTAATTCTCTTTTACTCAAATCGAGCAACTCTGGTAGACGGTCGTAGCGGGGATCAACCACCATCATATCTAACGCCCAGCGCCCCAAACTCTGACCCTGGTTTTTATCGACAACAATTACCCGCAAAATCATCCAGACAGTCAAGAATACAAGCCACTGAAAAAATATGTTAGAAGCAAAAAAAGAGCTAATAAACCAAACACTCAGAAAGTCAATGGCAAATGCTCCAACTCGCCGATCCATCGGCACTTTAGGATATCTTCTTAAATTGGGTTTGGGTCGATAATCGTCATACATGCTCTGTACGTGATTTTTGTGTAGATAAGTATATTCTAATTCTTAAGCTATAAGCTGTAAGCTATAGGCTATAAGCTATTTAATTATTGCTATTTAATTATTTTAGTCTAGGGTTAGAGATATCTAAACATCAGCACATGGTTAACGAACAACTCCGAACTCTCTGCCTGAAATCGTTGTCCATTATTAATTATTCTCATGTTGTCAGTTAACGAAGCTGAGTCAATTATTCTCAATTTAGTCCAAGGTCTTGATTCTAACCAAGATTTAGAAATCGTCGCCCTTGAAGCTGCCAAAGATAGAATTCTGGCACAGTCAGTAACAGGTAAGCTAGATATTCCCCACTGGGACAATTCAGCTATGGACGGCTATGCTGTGCGTCATAGTGATGTACAAGACTGTAGTGCAGCCAATCCAGTAACTCTCGAAGTTATAACCGAAATTGCCGCTGGCGATCGCCCACAGGTAGAAATTAAGCCAGGACAAGCAGCCCGTATCTTCACAGGAGCGATGCTGCCCGCAGGGACAGATACCATTGTCATGCAGGAAAATACAGAACATCAGGGCGATCGCGTTACCATTCTGCAAGCACCCGAATTAAAAGAATTTGTGCGTCATCAAGGAGCTTTTTATCAGGCAGGAACACCTTTATTATCAGCAGGAGTTAAAATCGGTGCGGCGGAGATCGCGGTCTTAGCAACCGCTCAATGTACTGAGCTAGAAGTTTATCGTCGTCCCCGTGTGGCTATTCTTTCTACAGGAGATGAACTGGTAACACCCGAACAAACTCTACAGCCAGGACAGATTGTCGATTCAAATCAGTATGCCCTAGCTAGTTTTGTGTTAAATAACGGCGGTATACCTATAAAGTTGGGAATAGTTGGAGATGATCCTAATGAGTTAAAGCAGGCGATCGCAACTGCCATAGAATCCTCAGATATTGTTCTTTCTACTGGCGGCGTATCCGTGGGGGATTATGACTACGTAGACCGTATACTGACAGAATTAGGCGGCACGCTGCATGTTCGTAGCGTGGCAGTCAAACCAGGTAAACCATTAACCGTAGCAACTTTTGCCGATAATAATTGTCTTTATTTTGGTATCCCAGGGAATCCAGTTTCCGCATTAGTAAGCTGCTGGCGTTTTGTCCAACCAGCACTCAAAAAATTATCGGGAAGCAAAGACTATCAACATCGTTTTGTCAATGCCACTACGAGGCACAATTTAAAGTCCGCAGGAAGGCGGGAAACCTACCTTTGGGGGCAGATACAGGTAGTAAACGGTAAATATGAATTTGCCTTAGCTAGCGGTAGCCACAGTTCGGGCAATCTAATTAATCTCGCACAAACAAATGCACTGGCGATCGTTCCTGTTGGTGTAAAAGCGATCGCAGCAGGTGAAGAGATAAAAGTGATGCTGATCGATTAAATCTTATAGCTATCAGTAATTCTGTCGCAAAAAACAACTAGCTCAAAAATTAAAATTTGACTTAAAAAACAAGCAAAAAACTGTCAAAACTATCTCCGTAAATAAATCTCTCACTAGAAAAAAGAAGCAACAGCGAAATTAACTAACCTTAAAACAAAAGTAATGCCGAGTGATTTTCCCGTATTGCCACTATCATATTGAACGGTATCAAAGTTACTCAAATCCCAAGCGCGAACCTAAATGGCAATTAAAAAAAGCGAACTCTACAGTTCCTTATGGCAAGGCTGCGACGAACTAAGAGGTGGCATGGATGCCTCCCAATATAAGGATTACGTTTTGGTTTTGCTATTTGTCAAATACGTCTCTGATAAGTATGCAGGGGATGAGGATGCTTTAATTGAAGTTCCCGAAGGTGGCAGCTTTGATGACTTGGTAGATCTTAAAGGTAAAAAAGATATTGGCGATCGCATTAATAAAATTATCGCCAAATTAGCCGAAGCCAACGATTTAAAAGGCATTATCGATGTTGCCGATTTTAACGACGAGAATAAACTGGGCAAAAACAAAGAGATGCAGGATCGGCTGTCTAATCTAGTCGTCATCTTCAATAAGCCCGAACTTAACTTTAGTAAAAACCGTGCCGATGGGGACGATATTTTAGGGGATGCCTATGAATATCTGATGCGTAACTTTGCCACCGAATCGGGCAAAAGTAAAGGACAATTCTATACTCCCGCCGAAGTCTCGCGAGTGATGGCAAAGATAATCGGCATAGAAGCAGTTACGAGCCAGGATAAAACTATCTACGATCCTACCTGTGGCAGTGGTTCGCTGCTAATTAAAGCTGCCGATGAAACCGAGGGCATTACCATCTACGGACAGGAAGTAGATAACGCCACCCGCGCCTTAGCCAAAATGAACATGATCCTGCACGGACACGAAACGGCAGAGGTTTGGCAAGACAATACTTTAGCTTCCCCCCATTTCAAAGATAGCAATGGCAACCTAAAAACCTTTGATTTTGCCGTAGCCAATCCACCCTTTTCTAGCAAGGCGTGGCGCAATGGTTTGAATCCCGAACAAGACCAATACGATCGCTTTGCGGGTTACGGTATTCCTCCCGCCAAAAATGGCGACTATGCTTTTTTACTGCACATCATTCGTTCTCTTAAAAGTATGGGCAAAGGAGCGATCATTTTGCCTCACGGAGTTCTATTTCGGGGCAATGTAGAGGCAGAAATTAGAACTAATCTACTTAAAAAAGGCTACATCAAGGGCATCATCGGCTTACCCGCTAACCTCTTCTATGGCACTGGGATACCTGCCTGTATTATCGTCATCGATAAGGAAAATGCTGCCAAGCGTGATCGTTTATCCTCCGCTTCGGAGGGCATTTTTATCATTGATGGCAGTAAGGGCTTTATTAAAGATGGCAACAAAAACCGCCTCAGAGAACAGGATATCCATCGCCTAGTTGATGTCTTTAACAAGCAGTTAGAACTACCTAAATACTCCCGTCTCGTTCCTCTATCGGAGATTGAAGACAATGAATACAACCTCAATATTCCCCGCTACATAGATTCGCAATCAGCCGAAGATATTCAGGATATAGAAGCTCATTTACTCGGTGGCATCCCAAACTACGATATTGACGATCTAGAGCGTTATTGGGCTGTTTATCCATGGCTGAGAAAGGAATTGTTTACCCCGATCAACCGAGAAGGCTACAGCCAGTTAAAAATTACGACCGATGAAATTAAACCAACTATCTTCAATCATCCAGAGTTTGTCAGCTACAGCCAGGAGATAAATAACATCATTCAATCCTGGTGCGATCGCCATGTTTTCCTACTCAAAGGTTTAACCCCAGCTAATAAACCCAAAGCCCTAATCTACAAGCTAGGAGAAGCAATCTTAAGTTCCTTCGATCGGACTAATCTCATCGATAAATACGATGTCTATCAGCATCTTATGGTGTACTGGATGGAAACCATGAAGGATGATGTTTATTTCATCTTAGAAGAAGGCTGGAAAGCCGAACCCTACGCCATTTTAGATAAAAAGGGCAAACCGAAAAAAGACGAGTGGGATTGCGATTTAATTCCCAAGCCATTAGTCATTAACCGCTACTTTGCAGCCGAGCAAGGGGAGATTGAACAGTTAGAAGCCGATAAGGAAGCCATAACCAGAGACAAGGAAGAAATGGAGGAGTCACATTCTGGGGAAGAGGGCAGTTTAGAAGAAGTCAAAAACGATAAGGGCAAAATTACTAAAACTAATGTCCAGGCACGAATTAAGGAATTACAGCAGGAATTAGACTGGAGCGAAGAATTAACGGTTTTAAAAGATTACTTAGCTTTACTGAATAAGGAATCTAAAGCCAATACTAAGGTAAAAAATGCCCAGAAAGAATTAGATAAAAAGCTGCTGGAGAAATACAAACAACTGACAGAAGAGGAAGTTAAAACTTTA
>JBCCNG010000011.1:0-19759 GCA_039025955.1 Cyanobacteria bacterium P01_C01_bin.72
CCCAAAACTAAAGCCAGACCCCCAAAGCTGAACCAGGGAATTAAGTTGGTCTTACGATGAATCGGCAGATTATATAGCTGGCGGAGTATGGCAGACTGGGGAGAAGCAGCCTGGACGACGCTAGACTGCTCCAAGGTTTCAGATGACTGAGATAGATTATTCATAAAAATAAGAATAAGAATAAGAATAGATAGAACAGCAGTGAGGGGTAAAGATTAAATCTGATACTGGAAGATAAAAGTAGTTAATATAATTGATTGATATAGGGGGATAGTTACAGTAGGGTAAGTTGCGGTCAACTAAAGATTGGCGGTGGGCATCGCTGCGGCGATCTCCTTACCATCTAGAGCTAGAACCATTTCTCCTTGGGGCTTGAGCCAGTATCCCTGCAAAAAACTATTGAGACGGGAGTTGGTTTGAGCATCAACCGCAGCCTGGATTTCCTGGGGCTTCAGGTTTTCTAGATCATCCACCCTCGCCACAACTAAACCAAGATGAATTTGAGGTTGACGTGATTGACGATTGGGAGCAAGTACAATTGCCGTTGATGAAGAACGATCATGCTGATATTGATACCAGGAATCTAAACCAATTAGCTGACCCAAATCGACCATCCAGAGAATATCTCCCCGCCAGTTATAAACTCCCATGACCCAACTGGGCATCTGGGGAATGGGCATAATTTGTACTAGCTGGAATTTCAAAACTTCTGTAATCTGCTCAATCGGCAGCATGACGCTAGTATCAGGATAGAGCTGAAATTTGAGCTGCTGTACTGTATCTGTAGCCACTTGCTGCGGATTTGCGGTCGAGAATTGAGCGATTGAATTGGACATCAAAATCACCTTAAATATCTTCAGAACAGCTTAGGCGGTTAATTCCTTAACTTTGCCAACTAACTCTTCTTGGTTGATCGGCTTGAGAAGATAGGCATCAGCCCCCTGCTTCATCCCCCAAAACTTATCCATTTCCGTGCCTTTGGTCGAGCAGAGAATAATCGGAATTTTGTTAGTATCATCTGAACCTTTTAGTTCACGACAGATCTCAAACCCGCTGCGTCCTGGTAAGACTATATCCAAGACAATTAGATCGGGAGAATTCTGCTGAACTTTAGCCAGTGCTTCTTCTCCGCTGAGAGCAACGGAAACATTCATGCCTATCCCCTGCAAACAACCTGTAATAATTGACCTTTCGGTAGCAGAATCATCAACAACTAGTGTGTATCCCATAATAAATGTCAACTAATGTTTATAATCAATCATGTTTTTTGAGCATTTGTTTGCCATGTTTTGATCGACAATACTTCTCAATGAGGCTGACAAGATCTATAGTTCCCGCGAAAAGTAGCAAAATAACTATCGACTAGAAAGTTTTGTAAAATAGATAACACTGTTCGTCAGCTTTGGCGTTTGCTTAATGTATGGTCGAGTCAGCTATTTTTTTTCTTAGGGACGACATACTTGGCAATCGTGTTAAGAACCTGTTCTGGTTGAGCAGGCTTACCCAAGAAATCGGTTGAGCCAACCATTTTTGCCCGTACTCGATCCACAATGCCATCGTTACCCGTGAGAATTACAATCGGCGTTTGTTTAAAATAAGAAAGTTTCCTTAGTTGAGAACAGATTTCATAACCGTTAGTATTGGGCATCACCAAATCTAAAAAGATCAGATCGGGCTTGCGACTGAGCAATACAGCGATTGCCCTTAGACCATCCATTTCGCTAATAAAGTTGTATCCCGCATCATTAATAATGCTTTCCATGGTTTGACAGATAATAGGACTGTCATCGATACAGGCAATCGTGAGACGACGGGGAGTTTTGGTTTTAAATAGCTTTTGGGCAACGGGAGTCGATACAGGAGGAGCAATATCGTCTACTGCTACTAGCTGCACTAATCCCATTTGGATATAGGGAAGTAAAGAACGAGTTACGGTCGCTACGTCTCGCTTCATCCGCACGCTCAAATCTCGCAAAGTCTGCTTACCATCAAGTAGCTGGCTCAAATTTTGATACACTTGCGGCGAAGTCTTCGTTCTTAAGGCTTCAGGTTGGCGAATTGTCGGGGCTAAATCAGGAGAGCGATCAGCAACCTTAGCATCCTGCCAAGCACTATAGAGTTTGCTCGATTCTCTGATTACCTGTTCAGCATCAATCAGAATGAGCCTGGTTGTGAGTAAATTGTCTTTAACTAATTCACAATTTACTTCCATTGCCTGAGTGACATCAAATAAAACCTCAATTACCGTGGCTCGAATAACTTTTGTTGCCTGTTCTCGACCAATCTTATTGTGATCAATCCAAACTGACAGTAGCTGATATTCCCAAGAAATACGTGATTCTTCCTGAGCAATATTCGCCAAAGACAACTGTAGCTCTTCAATTTTTGCCAGCCTTTCAGGACAATACGCAACCACATGTCTCCGCCATCGCCGCACGGGATGAATTCCGCCACTGGCATAGACGATCCGACCGAGGTAAAGATATAGTACCCAGGCATGGTCTTGCTTATCGGAGATTACTAGCTGACCGCTAAATCGAGACTCTTTGAGAGATTCAAAAAATTTGATTTGCTTACCAGCGGTAAAGTGTTGAATATGAGTCCGAGCATGACTAATTCCGTTATTGGCAGTCGTCATTACAAACTTCCTCTTAATAAAAGCATCGCAACTTAATCACAGACTGTGACTCAAATAATAGGGGATGAATTATAAGTATTTTTATAATCGTTTTAGCTAATAAGTAATCAAAAACCAGAATTGAGATTTATGATTATTTTTGAGCAGTCTTCTTTTTAATAGTTCCCGAAAATCATTTAAGAGTATCAGCTTAATCAATATTTGTTGCTTTGTTGCAGCTCAGTTGTACTCTGATAATCAGCGGTCATAAAATTTTTACTTACTGGGCATGTTCTCAAGCACAATGAATCAAGATTCGTCTTCTACCAACAAAGAGCGACTGCAAAATCTGATGCAGCAGGCAAACATTAGCGACATCAACGAACTGAGTCAGGTAGCCAAGGTCGCTCGGTTACAGTTGATTAGAATTCAGCAGGGTTTAATTCTGAATCTTTCGGCGGGAGCGATCGCCAAAATTGCCCAGGCTCTAAATATATCCCTAGATCAACTGCTACAGGTTTTTGTTCCTCAGTACCAACACAAAGAGTCGCCTGTCACCTCTACGGGCAATCGCGAGGCATTATCTGCTTGTCGGCAAGAATATCAACAGCTAGAGCAGAAAATGACTCAGCTAGAGGAAACCTTGACCAGCGAGTTGCAGCAGGATAGTTTGGCAATTATTGAATCTTGGCTATTGCAATGGCCCACGGCGGTAACGGCAGTACGTCACAATCCGCAACTGCCAGCCGTCAGACTTTTAGCTTTGGTAGAGCCAGTAGAAGAGTTAATCAAGCACTGGAATGTCTCCCCTATTGCTACCGTAGGGGAAGAACTAGCTTATGATCCACAAAATCATCAGTTAATGAAGGGTATAGCTCAACCTGGAGAACTGGTAAAAGTGCGCTATGTGGGATACAAACAGGGGAATAAATTGTTACACAAGGCAAAGGTTAGTCCTGTTTAATTATTTAATTTGATTACTATGTTTACCATATTAATTACGAACTCCGTCCCTCACAAGAAATTACTAAATTACTGATTTTATGAACTGGTGGCATAAACTAAGGCAGAATAACCTGGCACGTCTTGGTGCTTCAATCCTGATTACGTTTTACTTGATGGTCATCTTTGCCGATTTTATTGCTCCCTATTCCCCCTATGCAGCTCAGGATGACGGCTCGTTGCTGCCGCCGACAGCAATCCACTGGCGAGATGATACGGGTAAATTTAGCCGACCATTTGTCTATCCGACAACTCAAGGAGTAACGGATTTAGAGACGGGCGATCGCCTTTTAATTATTGAGCGTGAGCAACCTGCACCCCTGCGCCTATTGACCAAAGGGTCTACCTATAATTTATTTCAGATATCTTTACCTATTCCCCCCAGCTTTGAATCTGTCACTATTTTTCCAGGGATTCCTCTCTCTCGGCATCTATTTGGGGTAGCAGGATCAGCTAAAATCAATCTTCTCGGTACGGATGAACAAGGTCGAGATTTGTTTAGTCGGCTGTTGTTTGGCGGCAGAATTAGTTTATTCATTGGACTGGCAGGAATAGCCGTATCTTATCCCTTGGGCATGTTAGCGGGGGGCATTTCTGGTTATTTTGGCGGCAGGGTAGATGCGGTAATGATGCGTTTGGTAGAGGTATTGATGACTATTCCTGGGATCTATCTGCTGATTGCCCTGGCATCTGTGATTCCTGACGACTTAAGCAGCGTCCAGACTTTTTTAATCATCGTCTTAATTACTTCTTTAATTAGTTGGGCTGGGTTAGCAAGGGTAGTGAGGGGGCAGGTATTATCAATTAAAGAGCAAGAATTTGTTCAGGCAGCAAACGCAATGGGAGCAAATCCACTATATATTATTGTGCGCCACATTCTGCCTCAGACAGCTACCTACATCATCATTTCTGCTACTCTTGCCGTCCCAGGCTTTATCATTGCCGAATCTGTTCTCAGCCTTATCGGTTTGGGTATTCAGGCAAAAGATCCTAGTTGGGGTAATTTATTATCGTCTGCTACCAATGCTTCCATCCTCGTATTACAGCCCTGGTTGATTATTCCTCCTGCTGTACTGATTATTTTGACGGTGCTGTCTTTTAATCTCTTGGGAGATGGTTTACGAGATGCTTTAGATCCCCGTAGTCTATATCAAAATAAGTAGGGCTAAATAACATTGGCGATCTTTTTGTTAGGAGTAAACCTAGTTTCCTATAGAAGCACTCTTGATTTCACACCCAAATTTACTTCCTCATTTGGCGAAGGTATTGTCAAAGTAGATCTAGTTTTTTAAGAAGTATGAGGCATGAACATTATAAAAAGCGAGCCGTCGGACAATTACAGCAGGGAAAAGTTAGGCAGACAAAATCCTATGTTATATAGTATTACCGTAAGCTATGACCATTGCTTGATAACAAGTTATCAATTAGCTTTACTAACTGAGATTTCTTGAGTAAATTTGCTTGTGTGGTTGTCAATGTCCTGCATTCTTCTAAAAAAAAGTCAATGGAACTAAAATTAATCCCAATTATTCTGGCTGGTGGCAAAGGAGAACGCTTTTGGCCAGTAAGTCGCCTCAAAAAACCCAAACAATTTCTCTGTCTTGATGGAAGCGGCAAAAGCTTGCTACAGTCTACCGCTGAACGTCTGTTAGACCTGGCAGGAGGATGGGACAATCTCTGGGTAATTACCTCTGAGATCATTGCTGATGGTGTGCAGGAGCAGCTACCTAATTTACCCAATTCCAACATCTTGGTAGAGCCTCAAGGTCGAGATACTGCTCCTGCCGTAGCCTGGGGGACTTTAGAAGTATCAAAGAAATATGGCAAAGATGCGGTGATTGGTTTCTTTCCTGCCGACCACTGGATTGGTGATATTGCAGCCTATAATAAAACTCTTCAGGCAGCGGCTCAACAGGCGATCGCTCAACCCTCAATTGTCACTCTCGGCATCACCCCAGACCAGCCTGCCACTGGCTATGGTTACATTGAACAGGGAGCAAAACAGGGAGATTTTGAAGAGTTACCTGTATATCAAGTTACCCGCTTTACCGAAAAGCCCGATGAAGCAACGGCTCAAGCTTTTATTGATACAGGAAAGTTTAGCTGGAATAGCGGTATGTTTATTTTTCAGGCGGGAGTCGTCTTAGATGAATTAGCGAAATATTCTCCAAAATTACTTCAGGCGCTGGAGGAAAAAGGTCGTGATGCCTATGAGGAGCTGGAAAAAGAAAGCATCGACTATGCTCTCATGGAAAAAACTAAGTTAGCCTGTGTTTTGCCTGGGAATTTTGGCTGGGACGATTTGGGAGACTGGAATGGGGTTGAGCGACTACTCAAAGGAGAGCAAGTTAACGTTGAGCTAGGGACTCATATTGGTCAGGATACTCAAGATGCCGTCATTTATGCCAGCGATAATGATGAGCTGATTGTCACCATTGGTTTGAAAGATGTGGTCATTGTCCGTGATGGCAAAGTGACTCTAGTTGTGGATAAAAACCAGACCCAGGATATTAAACAGATAGTTAAGTCTTTACACGATAGACCTGAGTTCAAACATCTTCTATAACTCTCTAAAACTGCTCTAACTGTTGATACTGACTTTTTAAACAGCTAATTTAAATAATCAATTTAAATCATGACTTGCAAATTGCTGATTGTCACAACCATCGCTGGGGCGATCGAAGATTTCATCTTGCCTTTTGTCCATCATTATCGGGGTTTAGGCTGGCAAGTTGATGGTGTTTCGGTGGACATTACTAATAATCCTGCCTGTGTAGCGGCTCTAGATTCAGTCTGGGACGTACCCTGGTCGCGCAATCCTTTAGATCCCCGCAACCTAATTTATGCCGTACCTCAGATCCAAAAGATTGTCATTCAGGGTGACTATGATATAGTCCATGTTCATACCCCTGTGGCAGCTTTTGTAACCCGCTATGCCGTCAGCCAGCTAAAAATCAAGCACAAGCCCCAGGTAATTTATACGGCTCACGGTTTCCATTTTCATCAGCAAGGGAATCCCCTGACCAATCAAATATTTCTCAATCTTGAGCGGCTGGCGGGACGCTGGACAGACTATTTAATTACCATCAACCGTGAGGATGAAGCTGCTGCGCGTCGGCATTGTCTTTTACCCGATGAGCAAATCTACTATACTCCTGGAATTGGTTTAGAACTGGACAAATACGATCGCGATGGAGTAACTCAAGCGCAAGTAGAGGCTGTACGCCAGGAATTAGGACTTACTCAGGAAGATACTCTGCTATTGACTGTAGCTGAGTTTACCCCTAACAAACGTCACCGCGATCAGCTATTAGCCCTGAAACAGCTTGATCGTTCTGATGTACATCTAGCTTTAGCAGGAGATGGTGATACCCGTCCAGATATCGAAAAATTAGCCCAAGAGTTGGGTATAGAAGAACAGGTTCACTGCTTAGGTTTTCGCTATGACATTCCTGCTTTGATCTGTGCCAGCCGCTCGCTGTTACTTACTTCCCAGCGAGAAGGTTTACCTCGTAGCATTATGGAGGCTTTCTGTGCCGCTACTCCTGTAATTGGCACAAAAGTTCGCGGAATTAAGGATTTATTGTCAGATAACTGCGGTTTATTGGTAGATGTGGGCGATATTCCTGCCTTGGCTCAAGCAATACAGCAAATGGTAGATGAGCCGCACCTGGCTCAAGCATTGGGGGCAAATGGTCGCCAGAAAATAGCTACCTATGACGTGAAAAATATTATTGAGCAGTATAGTCAGATTTATGACCAGGCATTGAGGAGAAGTAAGAAGTAAGAAGTAAGAAGTAAGAAGTAAGAAGTAAGAAGTCAGGAGTCAGGAGTCAGGAGTCACAAAGGCGCATAGTCCTAAAGGATATGTTATACCCTTATAGTGAACTTAATGTTACAAGTGCAAGCCGCGACCCATTTTCAACTCATGTAGTCAGAGGTATGGCTTGTCTCAATTTAGTGGGGTAAATCTTAATTATTATCTATCTAAAAACTGATAACTAATGACTAACAACTAGATTTAAGATTACTGATAAAATTTTTTTATAAAAATCAAGTTATAAGATGCTAAGTAGATCGATTAAATCTTTGATAGATAGGTCTTTGGCGGCGATCGCCCTGATCTTATTGTCGCCTTTTATTGCGGTGCTGGCGATCGCCATTTATTTTCAGATGGGTAGCCCCGTTATTTTCTCTCAGGCTAGAGGTGGTGAGGATAATAGTGTGTTTACTTTCTATAAGTTTCGCACTATGACCGATGAGCGAGATAACGATGGTAAGTTTTTGCCTGACATGGAGCGTTTAACTCCTTTGGGAGAATTTCTACGTCAAACCAGCCTGGATGAATTACCTCAGCTTTGGAATGTGCTTAGAGGCGAGATGAGCTTTATTGGACCACGCCCTTTTGTAGCGAAATATCTAGACCGCTATACCCCTGCCCAAGCCCGCCGTCATGCTGTAAGTCCGGGGATTACAGGCTGGGCGCAAATCAACGGTCGTAATTCTATTAGCTGGGAAGAGAAATTTGAGTTAGACCTCTGGTATATCGATCACTGGAGTCTTGGGTTAGATCTCAAGATTCTGCTGCTAACGGTAGTCAAAATAGTTTCTAAGGAAGGTGTAGACGAAGATCAAAACACCACCTCAACGGAATTTATGGGCACAGCACCCAAGTAGAGACAAGGCATGCCTTGTCTCTAATATCACATGCATTGTCTTTGATATAACATGCCTTACCTATTTCTTCTATTGCCTATCCTGTGAGCAAAACAGGCATTAATAAAATCATTAAAAAAAATATTAAAGCAAGACAAAATGTTAACTACAGCTAGATTTGAGCAACTTCATAGCCAGGTTGAATTTTTACCTGGAATGACAGTCGAAGGTTTTGCCCAGCAGGTGTGGTCAGAGCTACAAACGGCTAAAATAGTTCAGACTATTGGTGTAGATCATAATCTCAGCCTGAATGAATTTTGGGATCGAGTATCTGATCGCATCGGCAACTGTATGCTTCTTTCTGAAGACCCCGTTACGGGGAAAAGAATCGGCAATAAGTGGCTCGAAATTCGTTATGACAGCAGTATCAAAAATGCCTATCGTCACAGTAAAAATGCTCAACCGCTGCATACTGACGGCTCTTACGTTGGCGAGTCTCCCTACATCAGCTTTTTCTACTGTATCAATCAGGCAGCTATCGGGGGAGCAACGGTATTTCTCGACTCAGACGAGCTAATAGAATTGCTGAAGCAAGAAGATCCTCAACTGCTAGAAGATCTCTGTCAAACTATGGTTTGCTTTGCCAAAGATAAAGACTTTAAGCGCCGACCAATTATTGATTTTGATGAGGATGGTTCAAATTTAAACTTTAACTACTACTGTGTTGATCCTCAAGAAACAGATTTTGCCAAAGAATTAGTCGAACGTTTCCATCAATTCCTGCAAACTAAAGTTGTCGGGGAAGATAAAACCTATCCGATTAAGCTGAAGCCAGGGGAGGCAGTCTTTTTCCATGACGATCGCCTGATTCACGGACGTAAAGCCTTTGAAGCCACCAGAGATAGCGAGCGCTTTTTCTGGAAATCGGCACTAAAGCTCAAGCCACAGGCTAGTTAAATAAAAACGGAGTCGATTAACCTACAAACATCTATAAATATGATTCCCAGAGAATTTGGGCGTTCGGGTATTAAACTAAGTCCCGTAACTTTTGGTTCAATGCGTCTTAGTCCCCAAAAAATCGACTTGGATGGCGCTGTCAAGTTAATTTCCTACCTCTACGACCAGGGAGTTAATACCTTTCATAGCTCTCATGAATATGATACCGATGCTTTTTTCTGCCAGGTACTTAAACGGTTTCGCTCGCAAAACCCCAGTGCTGAAATTAAGCACATTGCTAAAATTGGCGTACCTCATTTTGGAGAAGGAGAATTTAGAAGCGATCGCCTGATTACCCTGATTGAAAATCGGCTAGGGGATCTGGCGACAGAAAGAATCGATTTAGTGCAGTGGCTAGTTAGACATCAACCCAACGAAGATCGTCATCGCTTACCAATTCTCACCGCTTGTCAGGAGAAATTAGCCGCTACTTGGTCGCAGCTACAGCAGGAAGGCAAGGTTGGCGCCTTAGCTTCTTTTCCTTATTCCCCAACTTTTGCCGCAGCAGTATTACAGCTTTCTGCCTGTCAGGGGTTAGTTACCTATCTCAACCTGCTAGAGTTAGAAATGACTCCTTTTTTAGAACAGATGGCAGCGCAGGGTCAAGGGTATGTTGCCATTAGACCTCTTGGTGGCGGCTCAATTACCAGTGATGCAGCTATGGCTAAACCGACAGCCGATCAATCCCACAGCCAGAAACTAAAAGCGATCACCAATTCTCTGAATATTTCCCCGACAGACATTACTAAGCTGGCAATTCAGTTTCCTCTGCTGCATCCTGTTGTTACTTCGATTATGGTGAGCGTTAGCAGTATTCAACATGCTCAGGAAATTATCGCCGCAGTAAATACTCTAGAAGATAGTCTAGAAAGCGATCTCCAGGATTTTGAGCATATTTTGCTCAACATTCAAGAATCAGCAGCGACTAGTTAAAAATTTACCAAAAGTGGGAACAGTGCAAAACAGATTAGCAATTAAACAAAATCTACTAGGACGGATTGAACAGCTTAAAAGCGATCGCTCAGCTTCAGATGATTCTCCTATCATTGATTTAGAACTCAAGCCGACAACTGTACGAGATCTGGAAACCTTAACGGCTAATTTAGAAAAGTTCGCCCCTTTTCCTAATCCTTTAAGCTATGCTACTCAACTGCTTAATGGTGCTTGGCAACTAGAATATTCCAATGCTAGAGAAATTCGTTCCCTTAAGAGTCTACCTTTGGGTTTTTTAGTCGGCAAAATATATCAAATCATTGATGCCACAACTGCCTCATTTGAAAATAAAGCTTGGGTCGAACATAAGTCAGGCTTGCTATCTGGATATGTCAGAGTGACCGCCACTTTTAAACCTGCTTCCATAGCCCAAGAGCAGCTATCTCAACATAAAATAGAGGTCAATTTTCAGCAACGCTTTGTATCAATTACGAAAATTATCGGTCTTAAAAGCAAACTGCTCGATCCAGTTAAAGCGTTTGAGGCTCGCAACCCCGAAGGTAGAATTCCCAGTCTAGATATTACCTATGTCGATGAAACCATGAGAATTGGTCGTGGTGGTGATGGTAGTTTGTTTATTTTGACCAGAGTAACTGATTAGGGCTTGCTGAAAAACTGGGATTTGATGAGATATCTGTTAATCGTCTCTTAACATAGAAAGAAACATATCAATCAAAATTGATGCAGACAGCTACTCAAGAATCTCAGGTCTGGACTGGTTTTAAATCTCTTGCCGATCCGCTACGGCTACAGATAATCCAATTATTGCGATCGCAAGAACTGTGCGTTTGCGAACTGTGTGAACATTTAGAAGTCAATCAATCTAAACTATCTTTCCACCTCAAAAACCTCAAAGAAGCCAATCTTATTCGAGCGCGCCAGCAGGGACGCTGGATGTACTATCGTCTCAATTTAGCTCAGTTTGCAATCTTAGAACAATATTTGGCTGAGTTTCGACACTTGAGTGAAATCCCTAGTAAAATCTCTTCTCCTAAAGATTGCCCGTAATCAGGGAATCAACGTATCAAACAAAATTGATACATCAAGTTTATTTGATGTAAGATAAGTCTATTCTTCAAGAAAGTTTTATCTAATGCAGTCCAAAACGCCAATTAATGCCCAAGCTGTACAGGCTGGTGGACAACTAAATTTATTTGAAAAGTATCTCACCCTCTGGGTTGCCCTGTGTATCATTGGCGGCATTGCCTTGGGGAAGTTATTTCCTGGGGTAGCGCAGTCTCTAGATGGGATGAGTATCTATAACGTTTCCATCCCGATCGCCATTTGTTTGTTTTTCATGATGTATCCTATCATGGTGAAGATTGATTTCTCTCAGGCAAAAAAGGCAGCGCGATCGCCAAAACCAGTCATATTAACTCTAATTATCAACTGGCTAATTAAACCCTTCACGATGGTTGCCTTTGCTCAGTTTTTCTTGGGCAGGCTATTTCAGCCTTGGCTCGCTTCGACGGAAGTTATTCGTGGAGTCGAAGTAACTCTGGCTAATTCCTATATTGCGGGGACGATTCTACTGGGGATTGCCCCCTGTACGGCAATGGTCTTGATGTGGGGCTATCTTTCCTATAGTAATCAAGGGCATACTTTGGTAATGGTGGCAGTAAACTCGTTAGCAATGCTGTTTTTATATGCGCCCCTGGGAAAATGGCTGCTGTCGGCAAATAACCTAACTGTACCCTGGGAAACAATTGTACTTTCAGTTTTTAATCTACGTTGGTTTACCTCTGTTAGCGGGAGTGTTTAGCCGCCACTGGATTTTTCATAATTTAGGTCGGCGCTGGTTTGAAGAGAAGTTCTTACAGTATCTCTCCCCTGTAGCGATTGTCGCTATGCTGCTAACTTTGGTACTCCTCTTCGCTTTCAAAGGAGAGCTGATTTTTAATAATCCTCTACACATATTACTTATTGCCGTTCCTCTCTTTCTGCAAACCATTTTTATCTTTACCATCACCTATGTTGCGGGTTTGAAAATAGGTTTAGATTACGAAGACGCAGCCCCCGCCGCCTTAATTGGGGCTAGCAACCATTTTGAAGTAGCGATCGCTACCGCGGTGATTCTCTTCGGCTTAAACTCAGGTGCCGCTTTAGCAACGGTAGTTGGGGTATTGATTGAAGTACCTCTAATGTTGATGCTAGTAGAATTTTGTAAGCGTACCGCTGCCTGGTTTCCCCGACAGCCAGAAAAAGCAACCCTACTCGACCCGCGCTGTTGTAAGTGATTCGTTGAATTAGCGATCGCCAGAATTAAATAAGTATCAGAGATCAGACTCGAATTTCTACATGGACGCAGTTTGACTGGGGTTTCTTGATAGAATAATTTACGTTTCTCGACAGGTTGAGTATGGTTTCAATTCAAGGGCAGATTGCTGTTATTACAGGGGCAAGTAGTGGTATTGGTGCATCCTGTGCCAAAATGTTTGCCAAGGAAGGTGCAGCGTTGATTTTAGCTGCCCGTCGTCGGGATAAGCTGGAGGCGATCGCTACAGAGATCAAACAGACTTATCAGGTTAAAGTCTGCGTCTTAGAAATGGACGTGAGCGATCGCCAGTCGGTAGAGAATTCTTTTGCCTCCCTTGATGAAACCTGGAGCAAAGTAGATATTTTAGTTAATAACGCTGGGTTAAGTCGCGGCTTGGACAAACTACAGTCGGGAGAGATCCGAAACTGGGAAGAAATGATCGACACTAACCTCAAGGGTTTACTCTATGTAACGCGATCGCTTTTGCCTAGTATGGTGGAACGTAATCAAGGACATGTAATTAATATTGGTTCAATTGCGGGACATGAAAGTTATCCAGGGGGGAACGTGTATTGTGCAACAAAAGCGGCAGTCAGGTCTTTGTCCACAGGAATAAAAATGGATTTACTAGGTACTCCTATTCGTGTTAGTTCTGTTGATCCAGGCACGGTAGAAACTGATTTTAGCAACGTGCGCTTTCGGGGAGATACAGAAAGGGCAAAAAAGGTCTATCAGAATATGAATCCTCTAACTCCTGATGATATTGCCGAAGTGGTGGTTTTCTGCGCCACTCGTCCAGCAAACGTCAACATGAGCGAAGTATTGGTGTTGGCGACGGATCAATCTAGTGCCACGATGATTAATCGTCACTAGTATTGGGGTTCTGAGTTTTTAGTTCAAAAGCTGTGATATCGATTTTCAATCCAGACTCTTACATCTTGTTCTGAACCAAAAGTATAGGATTTGTTGGAGTTAAAGTCATAAGCCTGCCAATACAGATTGCCATGGCGATCTTGCTTTTGCTTGATTTGAGGTTCACGGTTAGAATTTGCGAGGTTGAGTTTAACTTTATCTAAAATGTTGGTGAGCAAGTTAGTTATTTTCATCATTTCTCATCTGCTTGAAATTTAGCCGCTTTTATCTCTTCTATCTCCCACCATAGCGATCGCTATTTTTAAGATCAAAACAAAGTGTAAATGGTAGACATGAGCAAAATTCATCTATCTTGTCAGCAAACTGAGCTAAAAAATAGTAAGTTGGCAAAATTTCAAATGGTAATAAAACAAATCAAACTCTCACAAATTCTTCTAATCCCTGATCCCTGATACCTAGTCCCCCGAACAAACAAATTAAAATGTATCAAAATTAATTGAAACGACTATAAATACGTGAGCTGTAATCCAAGCGAGATGAGTTACTAGCGATTGAAAAGTAAATTCATGAGTGGGATCGATCCATACAAACTAAAAATTTCTCAACTAAGGATCTTAGTGGCAGTAGCAGAACACCAGAATTTTAGCGAGGCGGCGCTAAACTTAGATATCTCTCAGTCAGCAGTTAGTCATGCGATCTCTGCTTTGGAAGCACAATTAGGAGTGATCTTATTTCAACGAGGGCGTAATGGGGCAGATCTGACTGATGTGGGAGAAAAATTAGTTCCATCCGCACAAAAGATTTTGAGTTTGCTGGAGAAAATTACCCAAGAAGCTAATCGAGCCAAAGGCTTGGCAGGAGGAAATGTTAGACTAGTCTCCTTCCGTAGTGCAGCGACTCATATTCTACCTGCTTTAATTGCTCAGTTTCGGCAGCAATTTCCCCTGATTACCGTGAGCGTCACCGAAGTAGAAGAAGATACCGAGATTGAAAAACTACTCCGTGCAGAAAAAGCAGATATCGCTTTGATCCATTTAGTTAATCAGGAAGGTTTAGATACTTGGATCATTGATCGCGATGAATATGTGGCGTTGTTACCTCGTAGTTTGAATTTGCCGCAAACAAAATTAACTTGGCAACAATTGGGTTCATATCCTTTGATCATCCCCTCGCTTGGTAGCTGCTCTAAAAAGGTTCGTCAATATCTCCTGAATTCTAACGAATCGGTTAATATCGCTTATGAAATGCGAGAAGATTCAACCATCATGAGTATGGCAATTCAGGGTTTGGGAGCAGCAATTATGCCCAAGCTAGCAACTCAACCAATTCCTCCTGAATTAGAGATCTATGCTCTGCCTATTCCTCTCAAAAGAGCTATTCAGGCAGCAGTAGTCAAGGATGCGCTCCATACTCCAGCGGTTTTCGCCTTTATGGACGCCCTCAAAAATTACAGTACAATCGCTTTAAAATCTTCTTGAATTGGAACAGGATGGTTTTACAAGAAAGCCTCAGAGTCATTGATTACTTGTCATTCGTAATTTGTTACTGTTTACTGTTTACTGTTTACTGTTTAGAGAATTAAGATGCAACTATTGGATCGAGTTCGCTTAGGTTTGGCTGTTGGGGTAGCGAAGACGGTAACAGGAGTAGTGCGAACGCTTGGTTTGGGTGCTGCGTCTGTCTTACCAGGCGAGATTTCTCGGCGCTTACATGATCGTCTTTTACCTTTATTGTTTGAGCAGGTTAGTCAGGGGGTAATTTTAGTTGTCGGCACCAATGGCAAGACTACTACTTCTTTGTTACTGAAACAGATTTTAAGCGATCGCGGCTATGAAGTTATTCATAATTCTAGTGGCGCAAACTTGATCAACGGTTTGATTACAGCATTGTTGGCTAGCGCCGACATAACGGGAAAGATAGCCGCCGACTACGCCATCCTCGAAGTGGATGAGAATATTTTACCGTTGCTACTAAAAGACTGTGAACCAAAGTATATTTTGGCGTTGAATCTTTTCCGCGATCAGCTAGATCGTTATGGGGAGGTGGATACTATTGCTTTACGTTGGGGAAAGGCGATCGCATCTTTACCAGAAGATACTACTATCGTCTTGAATGCGGACGATCCTACTCTTAGCAGTTTGGGACAGGGGCTGAAGCAGAAAGTTCTTTATTTTGGACTGAACGAACCCGAATTGTATCTCGATGAAATTCCCCATGCGGTTGACTCAATTTATTGTCCTCGTTGCGGACATCTGCTCGATTATCAGGGGGTTTATCTTTCTCATTTAGGAGACTATCAATGTCCTAGCTGCGGTTTTGCTAAAAGTGAGGTGACAATCACCAGTAAAGATCACCCTCAAATTTTGATCGGTGTTTATAATAAGTACAACACCCTCGCCGCTAGTGTTTTAACTCAGGAAATTGGCATCGAAACCACGGATATATATCGTACCGTTGGTAATTTTAAAGCGGCGTTTGGTCGTGCTGAAGAACTAGAAATTGAACAGAAACAGGTGCGGATTATGCTGGCTAAAAACCCTGTGGGCATGAATGAAACTATTCGGGCAGTCAACAAAATTAAACAGGCAGGAAACTCCGATGTTACCCTTCTGGTGTTGAATGATCGCATTCCTGATGGTACAGATGTATCTTGGATTTGGGATGTGGATACAGAGGAGTTAGTTAAGCTGGGAGGAACTTTAGTTGTTAGTGGCGATCGCGTTTACGACATGGCGCTGAGACTCGCCTATAGCTCAGAATCAGCAGCAGCAAAGAATTTTCAGCTAGTAGTTAAAGAAAGTTTACCCGAAGCGATTAACACCGCCCTAGAATTCACTAATCCAACCGAAACCTTACATATTATCCCTACTTATTCTGCCATGTTGGAAGTTAGGGAAGTGTTAGTGGGACGCAAAATTCTCTGAGCAATATTGATAATTCATTTGATTGCTTAAAAATTCTTCTTTTCCTCCTTTGCAGTAAGTTTCAATTAGTTGGATACACTCTAAAATATATTCCAGATAAACACGATCTTCTTTAATAGCTTCCTTGCTTCGCTTAAGATTCGTTGGCGAATTAAACTATGTAGTCCTTTTTCTGTAACAACATCAACTTTACAGCCTAATAATTCTTCTAAGTCTGCTAACAAACCACCAGGAAACCAAGGAGTAATTTTTGCTAAATCATAATCAACTAGAAAATCAATATCACTGTTTTTCGTTTCTTCTCCTCTAGCTACTGAGCCAAAAACTCTCACGTTATATGCACCATGCTTAGTAGCAATATTTATTATTTCTTGACGTTTTTTTTAAGTAATGTTTGCAGTTTCATTATTCTTTAGTTTCTTTGAATATTATCTCATTGTTAAGTAGATTAGTTTGCCCTCTAAATTTCCCGACTTGGGGGGGGAACCGTATCTAGTTTAAGCGTGGGATACGGCGAAGCAGCCTTCAAAGAAGGCAGATTGTCCTAAAGGATATGTTATGCCCTTGTGGTACACTCAATGCGGCAAGTGCAAGCCGCTTCGCATATAGGTAGTGCGGCGTGTTGCGCCAGTGTCGTCGAAGACGACCAGAACGCGAATGCGTTCGCATAGGTAGTAGATATCAAGCATCATCTATTTCTTGATTAGCCGTACTCAATTTGTGCAATTTACAAAACTCCAGTTTTCTATATGGACAAGGTTAAAATATTAGTATTTTGACTATTTTGTCAAGGATTTAAATCTTAAGACTGCAACTTTTATGTTCAAGCTATTTGCTGGTAAGGGTTGCATTTTTTTATGATGTTTTGGTAAAGGATATTCTGCTAAAGCATATTTTTCTTGTTCCAAAGTTTATTTTAGAAAACTCACTTCAATCTACAATTAAAGTGTCAATGAAAATACTTATTTTAAGCTGTTTATTGGCAGCTAAGTGTTTTCGATTGAGGCTCAATGAAGCCAAGCTAAATTAAGGAGAAAGAGTTAACTTTTATCGGTCAGAAAATATAGCTAAATCCCAAATATAGGGAAAGCTTAAGAGTATAGTCTTGCTCAAACATATTTAGCGATCGCTAATTAATGATTAAACATAAACTACTTCTACAGTCATTCTCAAGAGAAATCGTATGACGGGATTACTCGGCACTCCGAATAAATTTGCCCTACTTAATCCCTGTTCCCCGAACTAATAACCGAAAGGATAAATCAATTAATTAGAACGACTACAAATTAAGAAGTAATAGATTTATCTTGCCGATAAACATTGACTCAAACATATATTACCTAGTTAGAACATAATCAATATGGCTACTTTTAACGTTACAACTGGCAGCGATTCAGGTTTAGGTTCTTTACGCGAGGCGATCGCCGCCGCTAATCTGAATCCAGGAACAGATGATGTTTTTGTCCAAACAGATGTCGAATTAAACTCGGCAATTGAGATTACTGAATCCGTTAATATTGGAACTCCTGCTGGCGCAACTATCACCCAAACCAACAGCGATCGGATATTTTATATTCAAGATGGCAATACGGAAACTAAAGCAGATGTTAGTCTCTATCGTCTGAATCTAACGGGAGGAAATGCCTTTATTGGTGGAGCAATTATTAGCTATGAAAACCTTACCATTACTGATAGCTCTCTATATGACAATTCAGCAGTTGAAACTGGCGCGGCAGTCTATGTTGCTAATTCTAATTTAACCGTAGAAAGAACGGAGATTTATGATAATCAGATTACTTCCGTACCAGGAATTACTGACCGTGATTTGTTCGTTTTTGAGGGTGAACTAGAGATAATCAATTCAGGTATAGAAGAGCTAGAAGAAACGCCTGTTGAAGAGGAAACAGTTACCGAAGAAATTGCTGTCGAGGAAGTAACAGAAGAAGAAGTTGAATCAGAAATAGAAGAATCCACTCCCGAACCAAGCGCAGAAGAGATAGTGGAAGAAACAGAAACCGAAGGTAAGTTTATTGTCGGCAGCGATGCAAGCGATACTCTCAGCGGCGGAGATGGTGACGACACCATCTTAGGTGGAGACGGCTTTAATATCCTCGAAGGTGAATCTGGTGATGATGCTATTCTTGGAGGAAGCGATCGCGATTTGATTAGCGGAGATGCTGGGAATGACACCATCTTAGGTAGCGCTGGAGATGACAACCTTAGCGGTGGTGCTGGTAGCGACATTCTTAACGGTGGTACTGACAATGACATACTAGATGGCGGCGCTGGAGATGACAACCTTAGCGGTGGTGCTGGTAGCGATCTTCTACAAGACAGCAGCGGTAACAACCTTCTATTTGGCGGAGATGGTAACGATCTTTTAATTGGTGGTGAGGATATCGATTACATCAACGGTGGCAAAGGAGATGATGATCTAGCAGGTAGTGCAGGAGACGATACTCTAGCAGGAGAAGCAGGAGACGATACTCTCCATGGCGGGGCGGGCATGGACACTCTCTTGGGAGGCGAAGGCAATGATCTAATTAATGGTGCTGCCGATAACGATGTTGCTCATGGGAATGCGGGTGATGATACTCTATATGGGGGGGCGGGTAACGATATTCTCCATGGAGATGCAGGTGATGATATCCTGCATGGAGATGGGGGTGATAATCTCCTGATTGGCGGAGATGGCAGCGATCTATTTAACCTCAGCATTGAAGGCAATAGCGTTATTGCCGATTTTGAACTAGGTATAGATCAACTGCAACTGTCTCAGATATCCTCTAGCGAACTGGATATCACTGGAGACTTTAATAGCTACCTCAACTATCAAGGAACTCAAATTGCTATGCTCATGGGAGTAGATCCTGCCGAGTTAACTACGGATAGTTTTACTGAATAAGCAGCTAATGATATCTGGGGAGGCAAGAGTTATCTGAATGTGATTATTTCTCTCTTGTCTCCTTTGGTTTGTTTGATTTTTATTTGATTGGCGATCGCAACTTCTAGAACCCATTTGGTATCTTTATAAAAAGGATAATTAGGAAACAATTAAACGTATTGAGTCACTTGGTAATTATAAAAAACTGCATCGCTAAAAGTTTAGTGAAAAGATGAATATTCTAACCTTAGATTGCCAAGCAATTGAATTGACAGACGAGCAGTTTTACCGACTTTGTAATTGAGCTACTTTTCCCTAGTGATCGCTTGAACAAAACTCAAGCAAAGCTATAAGAATACATGAAAAATGATACTCGGCTGGGCAGGCTAATTAATCCTAGCCAGCAGCAAGTAGAAATTTATCGCTTACAGCTAAAAGCTAAATGACAACTACTAAATAAGTTGAAGATCAAAAGTAAATCCCGATACAACATCTTCCCCCGATGATTTGTCAAGAAGGTGCAAAACTTCAGCCTTTTGCTGTAAGCGATAAATTTC
>JBCCNG010000012.1:0-19713 GCA_039025955.1 Cyanobacteria bacterium P01_C01_bin.72
AAAAGGAAAAAAAGGAGAAACAAAGGAGAAAAAAAGAAGAAAAAACAGGAGAAAAAAAGTATGCTAAGAAGAGAAAATGAGAGCAGATAAACTCGAACAGATTAAAGTTCATGCTCAGGCGATCGCTGAATTACTGTATTCAGAAACAGATTCAGAACAAGTAAAAACGTTAGAAGGAATAGAAGAGACAGTTAGAAAGCATCTAATAGACTATGTAAATCCAGAAGTAGCAGTTTTTTTATCCATAGCAGTAGCCGAACAGAAGCAGGAAGAAAGCGAAGAATCAAAAGTATTTTGGGATGTTTGACTATTACCGAAAGACAAGCAGAAAGATTGGCGGTAAAAAGTAGAACTCAATGGAGTCCTCATCTCGAAAAATGTTGTCTGTTGTTAAGTGCTAACGAATCTTATCAAAGAGCAGAAGAAGATATAAAAGTATTGACGGGGATAAAAGTATCTCATGGAACTCAACAAAGGATGGTACATCGCCAAGCATTTAAACTTCGGCAACTAAAGCAAGAAACAGAAGAAATCAGTATTGACGGTGGGAAGGTGAGACTCAGAACACCAAAGGGTCAGGCTTGTGAATGGAAAGATTATAAAGCAGTGAATCTTCATGGTTCAGAAGTAGTAGAAGCATTTTTTCAAGACAATGAAAGGCTAGTCGATTGGGTCAATCAACAACCATTGGCTAATCCATTAATTTGTTTGGGAGATGGTCATCGAGGAATCTGGAATATTTTTGCCCAAATTGGTCAGCCAGTTCAACGTCAAGAGAAAGGCGCATAGTTCGCCGCATCTTTTTGGATTGGTATCATCTAGTCGAAAATTTAGGAAAGGTTGGCGGTTCTAATCAACGCCTGGATCGAGTTGAATCTCATTTATGGAAAGGTAATATCAATCGAGCTATTGATGAGTTTTCGGACTGGAGACACGATAATGTTAAGCGATTTATTAAATATCTCAACGAACATCGAGAGCGTCTTGTCAACTACGATTACTTTCAGACTGAGGGCATTTCTATTGGTTCTGGGGCAATTGAATCATCTATTAAACAGATCGGTAGAAGAGTTAAGATTTCTGGGGCACAGTGGAATGCAGAGAATATTCCTCAAGTTCTCAAGCATCGATGTGCTTACCTCAATGGCTATTTTTCTGTTAAAAGCAGAGTCTAGCTTGAGTATTTTTACTTACTGCAGAAGTGGGATGCACTCGTTTACGAAGGCGTTGGGCAAACAAACCTTTAGATACATTTCCTGAAGCCTTAGAGGCATTTCGTACAGCCATGTCTTTTCGTTTTGTTCAATGGCTCAATCAAAATTGTGATGTATTCACTGCCTATAAAGCGAGTTTAGGCTTCGTTTGGGCTTGATTTTTGTTTAAGTACCGTTAACAGTTTGTTTGGCTGGAATTATGCCTGGGGTATTATTATCGGGGCAATCATTATGGTTATTTACTGTTTCTCTGGTGGTATTAGAGCCTCGATTTGGACAGATTCGGTGCCAACTATTGTCATGATCGGCGCATCACTAATGCTTTTGGTGGTAACTCTGGCAGCGAGTGACGGAGTGGGCGATATTTTCCGTGATTTGAGCCAAATAGACGCAAATTTAGTTAAACTTTTCCCTTCTAATCTCGCCTGGGGATTTATGCCGTTTTTATTGGGCTGGCTGGTGGCTGGATTTGGCGCGGTAGGACAGCCTGATATTGTCGTGCGAGCCATGGTTCTCGACTCGGCAGATAATATGGGCAAGGCTGGAGATATTAGGACTATCTGCGGTTTTATCACCTCCTTTAGCACTATTTTTATCGGCTTGGCAGCCAGAGTCTTGTTACCCGACTTAAACGATCCAGAATTAGCGTTACTCGATCTGTCCCAAAGTCTTCTGCCAGGCACATTGGTGGGGGTAATTTTGGCTGGTTTGTTCGCCGTAACTATTTCTACTGCCGATTCGCAGATTTTATCTTGTTCTGCTGCTCTAACTCAGGACTTGTTTCCCGGACTTGCCAAGTCTTATAAGTTTGCCAAAATAGGAACGCTGCTGGTAACGGCGATTGTCTTAGTAATTGCTCTCGCGAATAACAATAGCGTCTTTGGTTTAATTACCTTTGCCTGGTCGATTCTCGCCTCTGGCTTGGGAGTACTATTGATTCTGCGTAGCTATGAAAAACCTGTCTCTACTCCTGTGGAGATCGCCATGATGCTAGTGGGCATTGCGACTTCTATGTATTGGAAACTGGGCTTAAGCTTATCAGTAGCAGTATATGAAGTTTTCCCAGGAATGGTAGCAGGCTTACTAGTTTATTTAATTGCTAATCTATTGAAAACCGCTGTAAATGTCAGCAAATCCTAAACCGAGCTGATTTTGATCAAGCATCCTTTATTATCAGAATATGAAAATTGCAATTGGCTGGTTATATCCGACGTTAATGAGTACTTATGGTGATCGCGGCAACGTTATTTGTTTGCAACGGCGCTGTCAGTGGCGCGATATTGAAGTTGAAATTGTCCCTCTCAAGCGAGAAACCGAAGCAGCAGAATTTGCTCGGGTCGATCTGATTGTCGGTGGCGGCGCACAGGATCGGCAACAAGAAATTGTCATGCGAGATTTGCAAGGAGCAAAAGCCGAGGCTTTAATCGCCCGGCTAGATGAGGGTACGCCAGGAGTGTTTACCTGTGGCTCACCCCAGCTTTTGGGTCACTACTATGAGCCTGCCCAGGGCAAGAGAATTGAGGGTTTGGGCTTATTAGACATGGTTAGCCAGCATCCAGGGATTGAAGCGCAGCGCTGTATTGGCAATCTCGCCTTTGAAATTACCGCTGCCCCTCTAGCGGCGGAATTAGCAGCGATGGCGGGAGAAAAGCCCATTGTGGTTGGTTTTGAGAATCACGGCGGCAGAACATATCTTCAGGACGTACAGCCTTTGGGTCAGGTGATTAAAGGTTATGGCAACAACGGCGAAGATCAGACTGCTGGCGCTTTTTATCAAAATGCGATCGCCACTTATTCCCATGGACCACTGCTACCCAAAAATCATTTTGTGGCAGACTGGCTGATTAAAAAAGCTTTGCAACGAAAATATGAATCAGAAATTGCATTGCCTAAACTAGACGATTTCCTAGCTATTGCAGGGCGTAGAGCAATGTTGCAGCGGATGGGAATATCGGTTTCAGCCGTTGCTGTTTAGCAGGAAAATTGCAATTTATAGCTTAAGTTGCGTGCGTTGCAACGAAATTTGCCTTAGTATTGCAGAAAGACAATTAATTGCAAGATCATCTTGCAAGATGTAAATTTTAGCAATTGCAACCACAACTATGACTAGAAAAGTACTAGATACTGGTTCTGCTGGAGCTTTAGTTCTACTAATACCATTGGCTTTTAGTTTTGTAGTTTTGTATATGCTATGGCCCTATTTGCTCTTACTTGCAGCAATAATCGTAGCTTTCAAAGTCTGGCAAGATTATAGATGGCAAAAATGGTGTGAAGAGATCAATCCTTACTTCAATCAGTTGATCAAAGAAAATAAGGGTTATGTAACTCCCGCAGATTTATCCATTCAGGCAAATTTAACTGGTAATGCTGCAAAAGCATTTCTAACCCGCAAAAGTGATGAGTATGGCACTCAGCCTCAAGCGATAAAAGATAAGGGAGTTTTATATTATTTCCCCACCGCCAGCGCCTTGGGTAGCATCCTCGATGACAGTGAGCCTGAAGCCGCAGTCAACTCCTATCAAATAGCAGCCAAAGACTCTAACAAATTATCCGTTAGAGGTATTGCTCAATTGGCAAAGCAAGAACAAACTGAAGACATCGCTACAGAATCCGAAACATCTTCGGTCGCTCTAATTACCAGAGAAGAATCGCCTCAGACCACTACAGTTAATCCTGAGTCCGAGACAGTTAGTTCCCAAATCAATCCCGCCACTTCTATTGATGCGGGTCAATCATTGATTCAAGCTGAACTAGCCAAACGCCTCGACCTTAATTCTAGTACAGTTGGCAGACGCAAATCTGACCCCGATTTTCCTCTGTGGAGCATGAGCAAAGATCCTGAAGGAATAGCTTGGAGATACGACCCAGACACCAAGCTTTATGTAGCAGACGTTTCAGACTAATTACTTCCTGTTTTTCCCCTATACGATCTATCTGTCTTCCACATCAGTTGCGAGCAGACAGAATTTAATTAAGGATTAGAGTTGTATTCAGAGAAATAGCCTAAATTATAGGTATTGTTTTCTGTCTTCTCTAGTCCTTAAAATTTTTGAGCTTTTTTGGCTAGTCTTCGTAATTCCGATTGAGCAATATTTAAACAATAAATGAATCAGCATTGGCATTGGCAAACTTGGCAGGATTGTAATTATCTAACCTGCAATCTATTATCATCTTGGCAACACGGCTTTTTTACCCAAGAATTTCATCCTCATCCTCCTGAAATTCTCAGCTCAATCTTGCAGCCAGAAGCATCGGCATATCGAGTTAAACAGGTACATGGAAATTTGGTTTTAGCCCCACAAGAAATAACTCAAATATTAAATCAACCAGACTACGAGGGTAAATTTGCCGAAGCCGATGGTGTAATTAGCGATCGCCCGAAGCAGTCAGTTTGGGCTGCTAGTGCCGACTGTACTCCTGTATTAATTGGCGACTTAGCGACAGGAAGAGTCAGCGGGGTTCATGCTGGCTGGCGGGGGACAGCACAAAAAATCGTGCCTCAAGCGATCGCTCGATTTCTCAGCTTTGGTAGTCAGTTAGCAAATTTACGGGTGGCGATTGGTCCAGCAATTTCGGGCAAAATGTATCAGGTAGACGAAAGTGTAGCCTTCAAAGTCGCTCAAACCATCATCGCGGCGGATAACCCAGACCCGACAGCTAGCTTAACCAAACTCAAACAGCTACCTCAAGCACCAATTTTAGACGATGAGCTAAGGGGAAAAGTTCGTTTAGATGTCCCCAGAGTCAATCAAATTCAGCTCGAACAATTAGGTCTTGATTCTGACCAAATTGCGATCGCTCCTTACTGTACTTTTCAAGATCGCGATTGCTTCTTTTCCTACCGACGCACTGGCGAAAAGAAAGTCCAATGGTCAGGAATTATATCCAGATAATCATTACTTATTACTTATTACTTCCTACTCCTCTTGCATTTCAACTCAATCGACAAAATCCTTGCCCAACTCGAAAATCAGCCTGGTTGGGAAAAATTCCGCCAACATCGTCAGCTTCTAAGATGCTGGGAGCTAGTGGTAAATCAGCAAACGGCAAAATATACTCGCCCTCTATATATCAACAGGCAAATCCTCTACGTGGCAACCTCTAGCGCCGCCAGAGCGCAGGAACTCTCCTTCCAGAGATATACCTTACTCAAGCGGCTGACTAAACACCTAACTTTTGACCTCAAGGATATTCGCTTTTCGGCTTCTGGGTGGCATCAAAAAACTTATAGCCAGTCGGAGCAACCAATTTTGTTTACGATCAGCGATCGCCATAAATCCCCTAGTCAGTCAAATTTTCCTGATGTCGCTCAATCAAAAAATCAGCATCACCCTTCCCAGGACTCTTCTCCTCAAGCAAAGGCAAAGGAAGCTGCTCAACGTTGGCTTAAGGCTATTGAACAACGAGCTTCAATAACTTGTTCCTGTCCTAAATGTGGTTCTCCCACTGCTCAAGAGGAACTGGAAAGATGGAATATATGCCATCATTGTGTCGCTCAACAATGGTCAGAAGAATACCGTTTTCAAGGCTTTTCTAAATCTGATTAAAAAAAGATTATGAAAAAAATGAACTTCTTTCTTAATGATCCCTATGGTCTTTTATTGCCCATCTCATAGAAAACACTGAGAGCAAAAGTATTTTTTGCTACGGTTTTTTTATTTGTTTTATATTTATCCGTTTCCATTCATTAATCAATTATAAAGACAATATAAAGTATTGATCACCCCTGGGGATCACTCTAACCCAAGCTAGATATTCATTTGCCTTGGATTAGCCCAATTGTAAAGACAGAGCAGAATAGAGGTAGCGGAATTGAATAAAGCCGAGTCCAAAATCCCAAAATGAAAGAGATCAATGTTTCAACTTCTGCCTGTCGCTTTTGTCGCTATTATGAGCCAGAGGGGCGCAGAGGCGGTTCATGCCAAATGTTAGGTGTACCAGTCCAAAGTGGTTGGAAGGCATGTAATTTAGCTTTGCCTCCTTTTGAAACTACCTTAACGAAACTAGAAAATATATTTCAGTTGAAAACTACGATCCCGTTAGATTCTCCTGTTAGATCAGCTTCGGAGAGACTTGAACACAATAGAGAAAGCGATCTATCCAAAATGATTTCGCCAAAAATAGAATAATTTGCTATCAATTTGAATCTGTGAGTTTGATTTTAACCTACACATTCGACTAGTTAAGGAATTAAGCTGAATTCAGCTTAAATTTATCCAAAATTCATCTAAAATTGCGGACTTTTGCTCTGATACGCTTCTCAAATTTGGGAAGCGTATTTTCTTTGGCTCTAATCTTCTAATATTAGTTGACTCACGGTAGCCAAGGATATTGCTGAAAATCTGGATCGCGTTTTTCTAAAAAAGCCTGTTTTCCTTCTGCACCTTCTTCTGTCATGTAGTAAAGCATAGTGGCATTTCCTGCCAATTCTTGAATTCCCGCCTGTCCATCACAGTCAGCATTGAATGCCGCTTTGAGACACCTAATAGCAATCGGGCTTTTGCTTAAAATCTCTCGTCCCCACTTTATGCCCTCAGCCTCTAACTCAGCTACAGGCACAACACAGTTAACTAAACCCATTTTCTCCGCTTCTGTGGCACTATATTGACGACACAGAAACCAGATTTCTCTAGCTTTTTTTTGCCCAACGATGCGAGCGAGATAGCTAGAGCCAAATCCGCCGTCAAAACTACCCACTTTTGGACCCGTTTGTCCAAAGATAGCGTTATCTGCTGCAATTGTGAGGTCACATAGCACATGAAGTACGTGACCACCGCCGATCGCATATCCTGCTACTAAAGCGATCGTAACTTTTGGCATGGAGCGAATTAAACGCTGGAGATCTAGGACATTTAATCTGGGTGTACCATCATCATCAATGTACCCTGCCTTACCTCTAATGCTTTGATCTCCCCCTGCACAAAAAGCATATTTTCCGTCAGTATGGGGCCCTGCTCCTGTTAACAGAATTACCCCCACAGTACGATCTTCACGCGCATCAACAAAAGCGTCGTACATTTCAAATACCGTTTTGGGGCGAAAAGCATTCCGTTTATGAGGACGATTGATCGTAATTTTGGCGATGCCCTGCCATTTTTGATAAACAATATCTTCGTATGTCTTAACCGTTTGCCATTGAACTTGCATAAGCGATCGCCAGAAAAACCAGAGTATTTTTTCAAAGAGTACTTTGAAAAATTAAATCATTGAATCTGCTCATTTTGATTTTTAGTTGGCTCAAACTACACAACTCTTACTGTTTAGTAATGTTGTTGCTGATCTCAACAGGATTTAATACCAGATAGCGATCGCTATATTTTTTTGTCCTTCTCATTTTTTCATACAACTTTTGTAGCAGAAAAAACCTTACCCAAGGTGGAAATCTAAAAAAATAATTATGATTTTTTGGACTCAAAAGTACTTTGCTTTTTTGTAGCAAAAGCAATGGGGATCAAGGTTTTAGGAGATAAAATTCAGATAAAGGTCAATATAAAGCTAAAAATATAGCAACTAGAATGAGAGAAGGATAACTAAAAGAACTACATCGATCCCAATTAATAAACATAAAAGATATTTGTGATTAGCAAAAATTTGTGATTAGTAAAAATTATTTTCTCATTCTGGAGAATGCCAATGATTACAACCAAAATAATTCACTGTCCCAACTGTGGCGACAGGGCTACGAGATATATTACCGAACAGAACATTCAACGTACATCCTGTAGGAGCTGTGACTACCTCATGGTGCAGTGCGCCAAAACAGGACGAGTCATTGAGGCTTACGCACCAGGAATCAAAAGTTATTGCACTGTAAATTTAACGCTCCCCTTAAAGCAACTGATCTAAGCCTTAGATGCTCTCAATTGCCCACAGGCGGCATCTGCTTCTAAGCCACGAGAATAACGCACGCTAACGGCAATATTTCCCTGTTCTAAGATGCGAGCAAACTCTTTGATGCGATAGTTTTTTGGTCTTTGGTAGTCTACTTCCGAAATAGGATTGTAGGGAATCAAGTTAACGTGAGTTTGAAATCCTTTAAGACACTGAACTAACTCTTTGGCATTTTCTGGTAGATCATTTATTCCCGATAGTAAAATATACTCAAAAGTTACTCTTCTTCCTGTTACTTGAGCATAATCGCGACACTCATTTAGAAGACGATCCAAAGTATAATTTTTCGCACTGGGAATTAGCTGTTCTCGTAAAGCCTGATTGGAAGCATGAAGACTTACCGCTAGGACAATTTGTAGTTGGTGCTGTGCTAGCTGCTGAATTTTGCCAGGAATGCCGACAGTGGAGACAGTGATTGATCTTGCACCAATGCCTACATCATGATTGAGAGACTTGACCGCAGCAATAACCTGGTCAATATTTGCCATCGGTTCACCCATACCCATAAAGAAGACGTTGCTAACTCTCTGTCCAAAGTCTGACTGTACCGTTAACACCTGGTCGATGATCTCGTGGGCTTGGAGGTTACGAGTGAAACCGCCTTTCCCCGTGGCGCAAAAATCGCAGTCCATGGGGCAACCAACCTGGGAAGACACACACACCGTCAACCTTTTTTTTGTGGGGATACCTACTGCTTCAATAATTAAGCCATCGGACAGACGTAGAAGATACTTACAGGTTTGATCTGGAGCAACGCTACGGTAATGAATTGTGGAGCGTCCTAGAGGATAATCTGCCATTTCCTCACGCCACTGTTTGGGCAAGACCGAAATATCACAGAGCGATCGCGCACCTTTTTGGTATAACCATTGATATAGTTGCTTACCTCTGTAGGCGGGCTGTCCTTGCTCTTTTACCCAGGTAGTTAACTCATCTAGAGACATGCCCAAAAGAACTTTTGAACTGTTTGATTGCTTGATTGTTTGTAGCGTCATAATTTTGTATGCGTCGGCTGTATGTGTCAGCAGAAATCGGCACTAGCTGCTTCTTATTTCATTCCCAAGAGTTAAACCGAGTCTAAACTAAATGATTAGATTGCCAGCGATATTTATTTAGATCAATTTTACCGTTAGTTTTGAACTCAATTCCTTCTTCCTCTAACAGCACCTTTTGTAGATAATCACCACCCTGACGCTTAAAAGAATAAGATATTTCTCCCTTAGCATTAATTACCCGATGCCAAGGTATATCATCAGCTATTTGTACTCTAAACAAGGCATAGCCTACTAGACGAGCTTTACCATATATTCCTGTAACATCCGCAATTTGCCCGTAAGTTGCCACTTTGCCATAGGGTATCTGGCGCACAGTTTCGTAAATATGATCGTAGTTCGACATTAATTGGTTAGTAGATAGTAGATAGTGGGTAGTAGATATTGGTGACAATTTAAGGGTGTGTGTCGTTTGTCAAATGTTTTTTAGGTAGTGGGTAGTGGGTAGTAAGAGGTTTATTTTTTACCAAATTGTAAATCGATAGTATTACTCAATAAAATCCATTCTTCTAAGCTCAAATCTTCAGCACGACATTGAGGATTAAAATTAAGTGTTTCTAATACCATTGTCAGTTCAGGAATTTTAATTAGACTTTTCAAATTGTTACGCAACATCTTACGACGACTGGCAAAACCTAGCTTAATTAATGTCTCTAATTGCCGAGGATTATCTGCTGTTGCTTCTAGTTGTCTGGGGCGCAATCTAATTACTACTGAATCTACTTTTGGTGGCGGATAAAAAGAGCGAGCAGGAACATCACAAATCAATTCGCAGCTAGCTAAGTATTGCACCCGAATAGACAGTGCGCCATAGGCTTTAGTCCCTGGAGTTGCTACCAAGCGATCGCCTACTTCTTGCTGTACTAATAACACAATTGATTCATATTGCTGGGGAGCAGGAGTGGCTATTTTACCTAACAGCTTGGCAATAATTGGACCAGTAATATTGTAGGGAATGTTAGCAACTACTTTATTCGGGTTTTGAAATCGAGGGAAGTCTTGCAAAAAAGGTGGTAAATCAGATTTTAGAAAGTCATTTTGCAGCAAGAGAAAATTGTCTAATTGACCATATTTGTGTACCAGTTTTTTACACAGATCGCGATCTATCTCAACCGCTACTAAGGCAGATACTTGTGATAGCAGCTTCGTAGTTAGATTACCTGTTCCTGGTCCAATTTCGAGGATGCGGTCACTTGCTTTTAATTCTGCTGCTAAAATAATTTGATCTAAGATATCTTCGTCTCTGAGCCAGTGTTGCCCGAACTGTTTACGAGGTCGAAAGGTTCGGCGTTTTTGAGGGCTTTTACGAGAGGTCATTCAGGAGGTAGTAAGTAGTAGGTAGTAGGTAGTAGGTAGTAGGTAAAGATTAAAGAATTTAGCTAAAGACTACGGTTTTGTTATCGTATACCAAAATGCGATTTTGTAGATGAAGTCTCACGGCGCGGGATAGTACTAGTCGCTCTAAATCTTTACCCTGACGAATTAGATCTTTAACTGTATGTTGGTGGTTTACTCTAACTACTTCCTGCTCAATAATTGGGCCTTCATCTAAATCTTTAGTAACATAATGCGCCGTTGCGCCAATAATCTTTACTCCTCTAGCATGTGCGCGATGATATGGTTTGGCTCCAGGAAAAGCAGGTAAGAATGAATGGTGAATATTAATAATATTAGGGAAATTGTTTACTAAATTGGGGCTAAGAATCTGCATGTATTTAGCCAGGACAACTAAATCTATTTTATATTGAGCTAAAAGCTCTAGCTGTTTAGCTTCTTGTTCAGCTTTATTCTCTTTCGTGATTGGTAGATGATAAAAGTCGAGGTCGAACTGTTGAGCTATCGTCTCCAAATGAGGATGATTACTCATAATTAAAGCAATTTCACCAGGTAATTCACGAGCTTGATGTCGCCAAAGTAGATCCCATAGACAGTGATCTTGTTTAGTAACCCAAATCGCAATTTGGGGTTTAGTATCGGAAAAGTGGAGTCGCCAGCTAGCTTGAAGGGGTTTGGCGATCGCCGAAAAGGCCGTGGCGATCGATTCGCGGGGTAAATTGAAGCCTTGCAGTTGCCATTCAATACGAATCAGGAATAAACTTGTAGCGCAATCCGTGTGCTGATCCGCATGGATTATATTTCCCCCGTTAGCATAGATAAAATTGGCGATTTTTGCCACCAGTCCTGGACTATCAGGGCAAGAAATTAATAACGTTGCAGTAGACTCACTCATACAGGCTAAAAAAAGTAAACTTTTATGATTGCTATCAAAATAGAGCCAATAAAAGGTTGAAAAAACAGAGCATAACAGATTATTTACGGTTGCTCCATCTTTCTACGTCAAACTTAATTTGACACACTGATTTTGGGCAAACTATAAAATATGTAGCCAGCTATATAATTCAGATTAATATACTTAATTAAACTATGTCTCACGAATTATTATTCTGTGATCAGCATTTATTTTAAAACTTAACCCAACCTAAACCAAGAATTTGCCTAATTCAAGGTCATAGATCACACAAATGCCTGATGGATAATCCGCCGTTTGGCCGCAGAGTAAGCCAAGTAATCTGCAACCGTTGGTCAAGTAATCCAGAAATATTCAGTTGAAACTACTAAAGAAGTATGAACAGCCAAGATAACCCTATCAACTCCAATGATCATCTCGATGAATCATTGTCGAATTCTGATTCTAGCCAGCAGGAAGCAAATGAGATAGTAGATCTGTGGACAGATGATGCGGAAGAAGCTGAGATTGTGACCGAATTTATCTCGGTAGAAAAGGCGAACAGAAATGACGCTGAAGCTTTTGATGAAATTGAACCCACATTTAATGTTACTGCGAATGTTACTGACTCTGAGGTTGAGCCAAAGGTCAAGTCGGAGCTAGATTTAGATGACTGGGACTTCCGTAATTTGAATTCAACTGATTTAGATCAAGAGTCTGATTTAGATGCTGAGGCTGAAGCTGAGATAGATGAATTTATTGTCAATGAATCAACAGCGGAGAACCCAATCAACGCAGCAGCAGATTTAGAAATAGATGATCTTCCTCTTCCAGAGTTAGTAACGGAGGAAGTCGCAACAAATACCGTCCTCAAAGAGAATCTGGAAATTGAGTCTGAGAGCGATTTAGAGGCAGCAACCCTAGATCCTGAGCCAATTGAAGAACAGAACCTAGACCTAAGCCTCGACAGTCTAGAGGAACCCGTTATGGCTTTGGATGATGCAGAAATATCTTTAGGCAGTTTGGAACTTAGCAGTGAAGCAGATGCCCCACTAGAGCTTGATCTTACTACCGAATCTTTAGGGGAAATGGACTGGGATGAATTAGAACAGCCAGAGTTAACAGCTATTGACGCAGATTTACCAAACCTTGATTTAGATAACAATTTAGACAACAGCAACAGCGGTTTAGAAATTGGGCAACTAGAAGATTTAGATTCCCTAGTAGCCCTAGAAGACCATGGTTTGGATGGCTTGAATAGCCTGGATCACAATTTGGATGATTTGTTGTCTGCCGAAACAGCTAGCGATTCTCTAGACTCTTTAGAGATAGAACCTGTAGGCAGCCTAGATGACCTAGAAAGCTCTTTAAATAGCGATTTGGGCTCATTAGACCTTGACTCACTATTGGATAGCGAACCTGCGACCCCACCCGCAGTAACAAACATTCCTAGCGTTCCTCAGCCCCAGCCGGCGGTAACTCCAGTTCCCGCCCCAGCCCCCGCGCCAGTTAAATCTCAGGCTTATGACCAGACCATGAGGGTTTCGGTACGCAAGCTAGATAATCTGAACAACCTGATTGGGGAGTTGGTAGTTAAACGCAATCGCTTAGAAGAAGATCAGGAAAGATTGCGCCGCTTCCTGGATAACCTTTTGGGTCATGTTCAGTCCTTAGGTGATGCTGGGGCAAAAATGCACGATATGTACGAGCGATCGCTTTTGGAGGGGGCTTTGATCGCCAGTCGTCAGTCTCGCGCCAATTCTGCGGTAGCGGCGGGAATATCGGGTATGATGGATAATCAGCCCCAAGAGGAGGGACTAGATGCGCTGGAAATGGATCGTTTCACTGGCTTTCACCTGCTCTCCCAAGAGATCATTGAGCTAATTGTCCGAGTCAGAGAAGCAGCATCGGATATTCAGTTTGTCGTGGATGAAACCGACAAGGTAGCTCAAACTTTCCGTCAGGTAACAGGACAGCTACAGGACGGGATGAACTCGTCGAGAATGGTGGCATTTGGACAGACGGCAGATCGTCTACCTCGGGCAGTGCGAGATATTTCTCGTAAGCAGAAGAAACAAACCAAGCTGCATGTGGAAGGGAAAGAAGTGTTAATCGACAAAATGATTGTTGAGCATCTTTATAATCCCATGACCCACCTGGTTAATAACGCGATCTCCCACGGCATCGAACAGCCTGAAGCGAGGCTAAAAAATGGCAAAACTGAAGTGGGCAATGTTTATATTCGTGCCTTTATTCAAGGTAATCAAACCGTCATTACCGTGAGAGATGATGGAGCAGGAATTAACCCAGAAAAAGTTAAGCAGAAAGCCGTTGAGAAGAATATCATTAGCTGGGCGGCGGCACAAAACTTGACTGAACAGCAGGTATATGAGCTATTGTTCCACCCAGGCTTTAGTACCAAAGATGAGGCAGATGATTTTGCTGGTCGTGGTGTAGGGATGGATGTGGTCAATACCGACCTGAAAAAAATTCGGGGATCAGTTAGTACAGAATCTAAGCTGGGAGAAGGCACAACTTTTACTATTCGACTACCTCTGGTACTGAGTATTTGTAAAGCGCTGACCTGTGTAGATGACAACAGTAAAATTGCTTTCCCTATTGACGGGGTAGAAGATACCAAAGAATACTTACCTAGCGACATTCAAACCAACGCTAACGGCGTACGATGTATTGAATGGAACGATCAGGTACTGCCATTAAGACCCCTCAATGGTCTGCTCAACTACAATCGTCTAATTCGCCGCACAGGAATCTACAATGCCAATCAAAACAACGATGATACAATTTCCGTCGTTATTCTCCGCAGTTTAGACAATTTACTGGCGATTGAAGTAGACGAAGTTAGAGCAGAACAAGAAATTGTAATTAAACAGATTGACGGCCCTGTCGCTAAACCCCCAGGCATTGCTGGAGCAACGGTTCTCGGTGATGGTTCAATCATGCCCATTGGTGATGTTTTAGAGCTAGTGGAAATTGCCCAAGGTAAGAGAACAATCGAGATTGGCTTTAATATTCTTGCGGGCGCAGGGGATGTCATACAGGCTCAGGCGGAAAGCGTCCAGCAAGAGCCAATGGTGTTGGTAGTGGATGACTCAATTACCGTCCGTGAGCTGCTCTCGATGAGCTTTAACAAGCTGGGTTATCGGGTAGAGCAAGCTAGAGATGGTCAAGAAGCCTGGGATAAACTTCGTGGCGGACTTGTATGTGACATGATCTTTAGCGATATTGAAATGCCGCGTATGAACGGTTTGGAGCTATTATCAAACCTGCACCAAGATAGTGAACTAAAATCTATTCCCGTAGCAATGCTCACCTCCCGTGGTGCAGATAAACACCGTAAAATAGCCAGTGATTTGGGAGCAAAAGCTTATTTAACTAAGCCCTACACCGAGAAAGACCTGATGGATGTAGCCCAGCATCTAATCGAGATTAATCGAGCCAACCAGCAGGCGGAATCAACTAATGATAAGGCAAATCGACCCACTAGCAAACACGATACCAGTTTTGAGAACGCACCCTTAGTCTTGATTATTGATGACTCGGTTACAGTTAGGGAACTACTGTCGATGACCTTTAGAAATGCTGGCTATCGGGTAGAACAGGCAAGAGATGGTCAGGAGGCCTGGGAAAAACTCAGTGATGGTCTGGACTGCGATATTGCTTTTTGCGATATTGAAATGCCGCGCATGAATGGTTTAGAACTGCTGTCTCAGCTACAGAAGGATGAGAAGTTAGCCTCTCTACCTATCGCCATGCTTACCTCCCGTGGTGCTCAGAAAATGCGCAATATAGCTGCTTCTCGTGGGGCTAATGGCTATTTTGTTAAGCCTTATGTGGAAGATGATTTATTAAAAGCTGCCAAGCGGATGATGAATGGTGAAACACTGATTGAAGATACTGAAGATCAGGAGTAAAGGGCTTCGCCCAGCCATTAGCCATTAGCCATTAGCTAAATCTATCTAAACTTCTACGTGCAAGCACTACTATTGTCTTGGAGAGCAAAAAAATGTTCAACAAAATAACGATTTATTTGGGTGTCTTTCTCCTCAGTAGTTTGGGAAGTTTGCCGTCGGCTAATGCTGCGACGGGAAAAGCTCAGGATATTGAACTGGAAATCGGTATTATTCAACGGTTGGGTGCAGCCCCCCTGGTTGATAGCGAACCGAAAATCACAACAGTCAAAATCCAGAGTATACCAGGAGATTCTCTAGAGGTAAGTTTTCCTGGTCAGTCTGAATCTAGAACCGAATCGAAAACTATCAACACGCAAGAAGTTGTCTTGAAGGTAGATGCGGCTCGTTTGACTCAGCCCAAGTTAGCCGAAAAACTAATTTTGAGCGATCGCTCGACCTTTGAAACCGCTGAAGACAGCGCTAATTCTTGGAAACGCTTGGGAATAGAAGTGGAAGTGGCGCAGCCAGGACGCTGGCAGGTATGGGCAAAGCGGGATGTTTATCACACTCCTTTAGTGCGACGCTGGTTACTGCATAGTCTTCAGGCTAACGGCTATGATACACCCTATCTAGACACAGAAGTCCTCTATCAAGAGCCTGATATTGTTCTGGAAATTGCAGGGCAAGAATATAATCAAGATGAAGTAGAAATTACCAGCGGCAAAAATTTAGTTCGGGTTAATACTACTAGTCAACCTCAAGGAGCGAGACTATATGGTGGTAGTTTGCGGCTTCAGCCTAACTCTCATGGCGAATTTACCCTGGTTAATCAAGTTCCTTTAGAAACCTACTTGCGGGGGGTTGTACCCTACGAAATTGGCGCCAATGCTCCTGCTCAAGCAGTAGCAGCACAAACGATTATCGCCCGTACCTATGCTCTGCGTAACCTCAGACGTTTTGCCGTCGACGACTACCAGCTTTGCGCTACGGTTCACTGTCAAGTTTATAAAGGTTTAAACGATGTGAACCGCACTAGCGATCGCGCGATCGCCCAAACCGCAGGACTAGTCTTAACCTATGACAATGAGCTAATTGATGCTCTCTATTCCTCCACCACTGGCGGCGTTACCGCTGGCTTTGAAGACACCTGGGATGGTCAGCAGCGTCCCTATCTTCAGCCAGTTATTGATGCTCCCCAGCCTTTCTGGGACTTACTCAAGTATCCCTTAAATAATGAGAAAACCTTTCGTCACTTTATTAGCCTCACCCAAGGATTTAACGAAACTGGACGTAAAGGCGTATTCCGCTGGAGTAAAACCCGCAGTATTGCCAACTTAAACCAAGATTTACGCAAATATCTCCGTAAAATCCGTCATCCTCTGGCTGATTTTAAGACTATTGAGTCAATGGAAGTACAAAGGCGATCGCGTTCAGGCAGAATTCTCGCACTCAATATTCAAACCGAACTGGGTAAACTCCAGCTACACAAAAACGAAATTCGCAGCGCCCTAGAACCACCCCGCAGCACTTTCTTCTATCTCGAACCTATTTACACCCAAACTCAAGAGCTAGAAGGCTATGCTTTTGTGGGTGGCGGCTTTGGTCATGGAGTCGGCATGAGTCAGTATGGTTCTTATAATTTAGCCAAGCTGGGCTGGTCAGCAGAACAAATTCTTGCTTTCTACTATCCCCAAACTATTCTCAAACCGTTAGACGAAACGATAGTATTCTGGCAAGAAGAAAAACCTGCTTCCATTGGTCAGCAATAGTATATTGCGCTTCTCATACAGGAAAATCATGCATCTTAATCTCGGCAATGTATTTAAAACTACTTTTTAGTTTCCACCACCACCAAACACTTTGACCTCATCATAGAGTCCTGCCGTGCGTTCGACTTTTAAGTCAGTGAGTTTCTGAGATAGAAGATTGAATTCTTCTGACTTAACACAATTAAGAAAAGACTCTACCGAATCATAACGCCCCTTATTGATTAACATCTTAGGGTCTTGGCGATTGCGATACAGAGTTGAACCAAGAAATCCAGGCTGCTTAACCATGAACTCGCCAATTGCTGCCCAAGCCTTCAAGGCTTCTGTATCATCTCCTTCTGGGAAACGAATAACATTAAAAAATGTGTGTATGCTCATAAATTAATTCCTGAACTAGTTTTACTTACATGAGAATTGGGCAATTGTGATTTATCACCTTGCTGAAGCTTTCCTAAATTTAGACAAGCTGTGAAAAAGCCAAAGAAAGTTTCCCCAAAATAATAACTTGTATTTGCAATATTTGTAAAATCAATATTTGCGAATACAAGTACTGACTTAATTGCAACTGATTCAATTGCAAGTATTACAAATGCTATTCTTAGATAAGAAGATATCAACCGAATTAATTTTGGGAATATGATTTGATAATGTCAAAATTGTCTAAAACCCAGCGCGAACGCCAATCTAGTTTCGGCTTTTTATTACAGTTGCTAGCACGTCGAATGAATAATCTGATGAAGCAACAGTTATCGGAAATTGATATTGATTTAAAGACTTTTGCCAATTTGCGTATGTTGAGCGACAGGGATGGTATCAATCAAAGGGAACTAGGACGTTTACTGGAGTTTCCCGAATATCATACCAGCCGTAACGTTGATGCTTTAGTAAAAGCTGGCTTTGTCGAACGTCGTCCCGATCCAAATAGCCGCCGTTCCATATTAATATTTCTTACAGACAAAGGGCGAAAAAAAGCAAAGCAATTGCCTAAAATTATTTCTTCAGTAAATAACGAGTTTTTGACCGCTCTTGACGAAAAAGAAAGACAACAAGTAGTACTTTTATTACAAAAAGTTGCCAATATTCCTGAAGATGGCGATCTCACTCTCTAATCGAAAGCTACAGTCTAAATTTGAATCAGAAAACTCCAGCACTTGGTTTTGAATTTTCGCTGATTCCTAGTTCTTAAAACTCAATCAGGACAAGGAGTGAGTTCGATATGACCCCTTATTCACGAATCGTTGCAATCCCCCAAAATTGCTAGGTGTTTTCGTTGTACAGAACGTGCTGCTGATTTCGCTGATATCCGTTCTGTACTTTACTACTGCTAAGAAGCAAAACCTCAATTTACTAGAAGTTTTAGCTGATATTTTTTCTGATCAACTTCCTGTTTTTTCTTAAAATACCTGGGTAGTTACGTTCTTATAGAAAATGGCAATTGAAGTTGAGATTATCTGGAAAGAAGCCTAAAGTCTAATCCGCGTAAGAATTCTGATTTAGTAAGTCAAAGTAAACGAATTAGGAATTGGGGTCAAAAACTCTCTGGGGTTTTCGCTGTAGCTGAAGAGGAAGTTTAACCAGGTTGGAAGATTGTAAAATTTTGTCTGCACCCAAAACATCCAGACTTTCCAATAAAGCGTCTTTAATTACTGCTGGTTGGGGTTCAGATAGCATGAGGCGATAGTATTCTATCGACTGACTATAGTGATCAGCAGACAAACGATTACTAACTAGAAGCCGCGTTAATTGACGTATGGCAACCAAGCGTTTCAGGCGATCGCAATCGCTCAAATCAATCAATAATCGCTCTAATTTTGCTTCCAGAGAACTGGCTTGTTTGCCCCGTAAAGACCAAAGTAGGAGGCAAAGGGTAGTGAGACTGATAAAACCTTGAAGAATGCTGCCCGTAGCTAACCATTGATTGTCTGCATCCGCCCAAACAGAAGCGGCTAGATAAGTACAAAATGCCCCTGATGCCCCTGTTCCAATTGCGAGGGTTAACTGACGATTAGAACCGACAAAAAACTTACGCCAACGCTGACAATAACTTTGCCAATGGGAATTTTGAGCCAGATAGCAAACTGACATCGCGCCGATACCGACACTTGTAGCTAAAAACAGCTTCCAGTTCATCCACCATAAAAAAGCAAAAACAGCCAGACAGGCAGCTTGTCCAGTTAAGCGACGAAACTGCTGATTGCTTGCCATTAACCTACAGGTGTTAAATGCTTGTTGCCAACTTGTTTTTGCTTGAGACATTGAGACAGTCGGATTTACCAATCTTCTTTCGCTTTAATATACTATTTATCTTGGAGCAATGGCGACTTCTGGCGACAAACAATTTTTGATGGATTAAGGTTAATCTTGGAGGCGATTTGCGCAGCATAGCCGCCCTAAAGGATACCGCTTCGCATAAAGGCATCGCATTTATTCAAGCTTTGATTACCGAAAATAACCTAAAAACTAAAAACCTAGCTAACTTAAACAAAGCTGATTTATATTTAGGTATTTCAGGTATGAGGGATCGCCAAATAGACCGTAAACTAAAGCAACGGCTGCATGATCATTTAACCCAGATTGTGCGCAAAAGATTCACGAATATATTCTCTGACTAGAAAATGCCCACCCGAATTGAGGTAAGGATCTCTT
>JBCCNG010000013.1:0-19367 GCA_039025955.1 Cyanobacteria bacterium P01_C01_bin.72
ATCCTGTGTCACCTCAGTTTGACCGTGACCAGGTAAATCTACCGCCAAACAGCAAAATTCGGGCAAGCTGGCGATCGCTTGTTCAAAATCCTTACAGTCGCCCATAAAACCATGAAGCAGAAGAATTACGGGCTGATGGCGATCGCCGTGAACAACATAATTGAGTCTAACTCCACTCTGCATTGCCTTGATTTCTCCTCTGATAATCAATTAGCAACACCAACTAAACAGGCTTGCTAAACACAAAAAAATGCTGTTCAGGGAGAAATTGCTTGGTTTCTTGCCATTTTAAGCCCACTGCCTTCATTTCCTTTTTGACCTGCTTTTGAGTCATTTTATGTAGGGGCTTAATCATAATCATTGGATTTTCCTTGCGGTATTCCAATAGCACGACTCTACCGCCTGGCTTGAGAGCCTGGACTATTCCCGATAGCATTTCTCTGGGGTAGGCAAACTCATGATAGGCATCCACCATCAAAGCCAGATCGACACTGTTGGCAGGCAACTGCGGATTATCCTCTGTTCCCAAAACAGTCTCAATATTCTCAATCTGGCGATCGCCTTGACGGTTATTAATTGCGGCTAACATCTCTGGCTGGATATCAACGGCATATACTTTCCCTTGAGGAACTTGTTGGGCGATGCGAAAGCTAAAATAGCCTGAACCTGCACCAATATCTGCCACCACATCGTTAGACTCTAGGTGCAAATTTTCTACCGTCAAGTCGGGTTTTTCTTCCGTTAGGCGACTCTCTCTGTCGAGCCAGCCCATTGCCCGATGCCCCATATAGTGAGCAATTTCCCTTCCCATGTAGTATCTGCCGATACCATCAGGATTGTGGATCGTTTTTTCGCGGTAATAGCTAGGCAGATTATCCTGAGCGATCGCTGTGGGCAGATAAATTAAGCTAGTTAACAAAAAGGAGATCGTAACCAGGGCGCAAGTCAGTTGAACAGGACATTTTTGGCTGATTTTCATAGATAATTGAAACTCATTCTTAAAACTGGAGGTTTTTGGGGAAAGATTGCTTATGATTAAGGTATAGTTATAAAACTTTAATAATATACATGATTGCTAACTCCTTTGAGTTCAAAGGTATTAAAAAACTGACACAGGATAAAATATTATTCGGGAACGAACCCAGCGCTGAACTGTTTGGTATTCTGACTGTTTATTTTGTTCAAGGAATACTCGGTTTAGCACGGTTAGCCGTCAGCTTTTTTCTGAAAGATGATTTGGGTTTAACTCCTGCTGAAGTCGCCGCACTCACAGGAATTACGGCTCTACCTTGGATCATTAAACCGGTGTTTGGCTTCATCTCTGATGGCTTACCTATTTTTGGTTATCGCCGCCGACCATACTTGATCCTATCAGGAATTTTAGGATGTTTATCATGGATAGCTTTGGCGACTATTGTTGATGATGCCTTCACTGCAACCTTAGTTATTCTGCTGACTTCTTTCTCTGTGGCGATTAGTGATGTAATTGTCGATTCACTTATTGTCGAGCGAGCTAGAGAGGAATCCTTAGCCGATTCAGGTTCACTGCAGTCTTTATCTTGGGGATCTTCTGCTTTGGGTGGCTTGCTCACTGCCTATTTCAGTGGGCTTTTGCTCCAGCATCTCAGCAGCAGCCAAGTATTTGAAATCACAGCCACTTTTCCCTTAATCGTTTCGGCTGTAGCCTGGTTAATTACCGAAGAAAAAATAGATCGTCAAGCTTCAGACAAGGTAATTGCTCCCGTTGGAGGTCAAATTCAAAAGTTGTGGGGCGCAGTTAAGCAGAAACAGGTGTGGCTACCGATCGCTTTTCTTTTTGTTTGGCAGGCAACTCCTACCGCCGATTCGGCATTCTTTTTCTTTAGTACCAACGAATTGGGATTTGAGCCAGAATTTCTGGGTAGAGTTCGACTCGTTACCAGTTTCGCTTCATTAGTAGGTATCTTCCTCTTTCAGAAATATCTAAAAACTCTACCTTTTCGGCAGATCCTGGGCTGGAGTACGGTAATTGCTGCTGTGTTGGGCATGACAACCTTATTACTGGTTACTCACACCAATCGCGCTTTAGGTATCGACGATCGCTGGTTTAGCTTAGGGGATAGCTTAATTTTGACTGTAGTGGGGCAAATTACCTGGATGCCTGTCTTAGTTTTATCAGCACGTCTTTGTCCTAAAGGAGTCGAGGCAACCCTTTTCGCTCTGTTAATGTCGATTTGGAACTTATCGGGATTATTATCCCACGAGCTGGGAGCATTACTCACCGCTTGGTTAGGAGTTACCGAAAACAACTTTGACCAGCTTTGGCTTTTAGTCATTATCACCAACCTTTCCACTCTGCTACCCCTACCTTTCTTGGGTTGGCTACCGTCAGGAGATCCTCAAGCCGAACAATCCAGTAATGATTTTGCTCCAGGAGAAGCCCCTGTACACAATGCAGGAGGACTAGTAGAATCTGGCATTACTCCTAGTTTAGTACCAGAATTTGCCATCAATAACTCTGGAAATCAAAATCAGGATTAAATAAAAATGATCTAGGGACTATGGTTGTGGGGTAGAAACCATATTTTCCTACCTCTATAGTTTCTAGTTTCTACCTTGTTGTTTTCTCTCTTATTTTTCTTTCTTTACTACTGCTCTAACTAGCTTCCTTTACCACCACAAAAGGCTGCACAATTAAAGCCATAAACTGCTTATCAGGGTTGTTATTCCAGTCCGTAAGCTGTTTAGCAGTTGGTTTGGCAATTGACTTACTGCTAATCCATTTCTGTACCGAAACCGTATTGTCTTCGGCGATCGCCACTGCTACTTCAGGCAGATCCAACTCTTCTTTCAGCACAATAATGGCATCTCGTCGAGCGTGAGGCTGTAATTCCTGCCAAGAAATGTCCGCTACTTCTTTAGTCAACTTCTCTTTTAAACTAGGCATAATTAAATTCAGTATTGTTCTATCCCAAATTATCTTAGAACTATCTTTGTATAGTTCGCAAACCAGCAAATTAGTTTAGTCAATACAGAGATTATAAATACACATCATAGAGAATAAGCCTAGCGATTGCATAAGCTATTATATTGCTTCACAGTTATTTCTAAACCAAAAGAAAACTGACAAATAGATAATTAGTCCATGACAATAAAACCCGATCTAGACTGCTAATATCTAAAAATACTTTGCAAAGATTTGAGTTCATATTGAATGGACCTCCTGTATCTCAGCAAGCTCGGAGAAAAGAACGCTTGAGAACATGGAAAAAAACCGTCCGACAAATAGCCACAGAGTGTTGGTCATCAGAACAAACACCTGCTACTGGATTTGTGATGCTGCAACTAACTTATTTTTATGATTCAGTTGAACCTGATATAGATAATATCGTCAAGCTCATACAAGATGCCATTATTGTATTTGCATACGCTGATGATGATGCATCTTTGTCAGAATAAAGCTAGTAAAAGCGATCGCCATTTTCTGCGAAACGATCAAGAGCGACAAAAAAAGAGTGATTTCCACCCATGCTGTTCAATACCAAAAGTAGGATAATAAAACTGTAAGGAATTACACCATCGTTTATCTTTCTAACCGCAAATTAATATTAGCAAGTTAGATTGGCGGCAATCTGAAAGATAACTGTTTCCTCGATGAGTAAAATCTTTTGAAGGAACGCACTTTATACAGTTAATTGAGAGAGGTAATTATTAATGGCTCTAGTCAACAGCGATCTGTTTTGGCTGTTAAGCATTATTACTGTTTTTACCGCAGTTATGTCTCCCACACTCTGTTGGGTTCTAACTGCTAAACAGCGCTAGATTGTTGGGCGATCACTTTATTGTTTAGCTTTCTGCCAACTACCAAAGCGATCGCCAATAGCATTGAAGTTAAATTTAATGTCAGTTGTAGCTCATTTTCCTGACCATACTTTGAGTAGTGCAGGTCTATACGCTGCAAATTAATAATGCAAAGGAATTGTCAACAAGGGTAAAAACAATAAACATAACCAACTCCAGTTGTACCAGCGGTTGGCAGGAATCTCAGTTTGGTCGAGCAAAAAATCAATTCTCTCGTTCAGGCGATCGCCAATTTGAGCATCATTGAGGCTGACGCAACAAGCAGGAGACTCTAGAGGTGCTTTGGCTACGGCTAAAAGTGATTCTGCTAGCAAAAGAAAATCTACCGACTTAGCAGCTTGACGATCTGCCCTCAACTCTCGCAGCAGTAACAGTTCTTGCCACAGTGCTTCGGTTTGCGGTAGCCAACAACTAAACCAGCGCAGCCAACCGAGCCAAAAGAACCAAAAAGTATCACGGTAATGAGCATGAGCCTGTTCATGGGCAATCACTGCGGCAAGATGATCCTGACCTAACCTGGTCAACAAGCCGCGACTGATAACCAACTCTGAGCGCCAAAAGCCAATTTGAGCGCTGTAGGGCAAATCTGCCTCGATAATCCTCGCCGTTACAGTGCCAACTTTTGTCTGGGGATAGCTACTCAGCTTCGCTAAAGAGCGATCGCTTTGGTACGCTAGTTTGAGTAAGCAGCCGCTAGCAAACAAAATTAAAGCCCCAGAAATGATGCAGCCAAAAAAGCCTGCCTGTATCCCCAGCATCTCTCCATGACAGCCCATATAAAGCACGGCAACCGCTGTGGTTAGCAACAACAGTCCGGGGAAGCAAAAGAGAAACAAAGCTCTATACCAACGTTTTGACCAGCCTTCGGTGGGAAATTTAGACTGGCGTATGACTACCGCTAGGAAGATTACCGTTAAAATTGCTAGCAAATGCATTAGCTTTGCTCCTCTCTCTGACGACGAATATTATTCAGGCGAGACGCGATCGCCTCGATCTGTTCTAGACTTGCAGTATCTAAACTGTCGGCAAAAGCGGCTACCACATCAGGATTGCTGACTGCCAAAAAGCCATTGAGCTGTTCGTAAGAGCGCAACACCTGGGTTTGCTCTCGGGAAATTAGCGCCTGCCAAGTAAAGGCTTTCCCTTTCTTACTGCACTTAAGCCAGCCTTTATGAGTCAATCGCTGCAACACTGTTGTCACTGACGTATATGCTAATTCTCGCTCAGGGTCTTGCAGGATGGTATCGTGAACGTTTTTAACGGTAGCTACCTTCAAGTCCCAAATAATATTGAGAATTTCGGCTTCTAATGGTCCCAAGGACAGCTTTTTTGGTCTATGTCGCGGTAATGATGCCATTAATTCCACTGTAATGTCACAATATTTTTGAAAAAACAATCAAGTCAATCAGAGCAGCCACTTAAAGTTTGGTTTTGTGAATATTTTATCGTATTGTCCAACTCTTAACTCTTTCCGCTTAGACTAAAAAAATAGACCATTAACTAACTTAATCACTATAAAAAATACCAGAATATCTAAAGAATTGTTTAGTAAATCTTAAGATATTTCTTATCTGGAAATTTTGTCCTGCCATGAGCTATTGGTACAAAACAAAAATGTTACTTCTGCTTACAGCCTGCCTTATTTGGGGAAAACAGGCATCTAATGTGAGTGCTGACAGCTTTTCTACTCCAGTAAAGCAATGTCATAATGTTGATGCTAATTATCAAGAAGTATATAGTTTTGAAACAGAAAATTACTATATAAATGTTTGTCAGTCCAACAACAAATTTTATTATTATCGTCAATCAAAGCTTAATCAAAGTAACAATATCTTGATTCCCGCGCAGGCTGTTTCTCGCGGAGATACGTTTCAGGCGACAGTGGGTAAAACTACTTATTTTGTGGGAATCGATAGTGATCGCCATTATTCTTCTGTAATGCTGAACAACAACGAGATCGTCTTTGAACCAGAAATTAAACCAGCCAAAGGCAATTCTGTGGCTGGTTTTCCAGGGGCAAATAGTCCATCAAGTCAATCCGTTGGTTATCGCCGCCGCCAAGAAAATGAGAATCGCCTGGATAATGCTAGTTTAGAGCTAGATAAACCAGAAGAAGAGCAGGAACAAGTGCTAGTTTGCGCTAGGAAAAAATCGGCTTTTCATCCCCGCTTGGAAGGCTGGCAGAGATTAATCGGCAGCTCGGTCGCTTTTGCTAGCAAATACGCCCACAGCAACGGTTACAGCCTCACTTATGACAAGCAAAATCCTCATCTGGCTTTGATCTCAACTGAAGACGGGCAAGTTATCAATCTGGATATTGCTGCCAATGAAGAAGTTATTGAGCGAGTTTGTATCCAACCCGCAGCAGAAGATTAGTGCAAGTTAGCTCCTATGGGGCAGTTTTACATTTTAAAGTATTGCTAACTAAAATTACTCTTCAACAGTAGCGTCAACCTGATAGCCATTAAGAGATTTAGGGATATTAATCGCGGGGGTGTTGAGGGCGACAGCTAGCATTACGGTATCAGCCTCACTTTGATTCACACTAGGGGATTGGGCAAATCTCCAGCTATTTGCTCCTGGGAATAAGGAGATAGCTGTCAACAATGAAGCTGCAATCGCACTCCCGCTAAAGATTAATCGCCGTCGGCGACGCTGACTATCTACAGTCTGAAATACCTGAGCGGTAATTTGCGCCGTTGACTCAGATTCAGCAGGTGCAGGTAAGTTTTGCATCTGACCTTGTAACCTTAATAGCTGAGTGTAGAGAGACTTTACCTGGGGATCTTGATCGAGCCAATGCTGCACCTGCTTTCTCTCGGCAGGCGAGAGTTCTCCGTCAATATAAGCGCTAATTAGCTCAAAATCGCGGTCAGTCATACTGTCCAGATGTTCTGAGTTGAATTGAGAATTATGATGCTCAAAATTTTCAAATTGCGGGGTCATTTTGGCATTACCATTTTAGTTTTTAAAGAGTCATATCTAAAAAAGCGGCATTGTCTTGCATTTTAAAGAGTCGTATCTAAAAAAAGTTGCCAAAATTGTTTAAATCAAAATCGTTTAAATAATTTGGCGTTCTGATCAGCTAAATCTTGATTTGAGCTAACTTGTTACCTCATATTGGCTACTCTAGCTAGTCGTGACTAACCACTATCATAACTATGAATTTACTCTTCATCGAGATAATTTTGCAACACAGACTGAAGCTTCAATCTAGCTCTCGCAATCCGAGATTTGACTGTTCCCAGAGATACTCCTGTCATTGCCGCAATTTCTTCATAGGGTAATCCTTCAATTTCCCTTAAGACGATTGTGGTACGGAAAGTTTCAGGTAGCTGAGATATTGCCGTTTGCAAATGCTCGTAAAACTCTCGTGTTGCCAGGTCATCACTGGGACTAGGAGCTTTGTCTGGCAACTCCCAACTCATTTCCCCGTCCTCGACATATCTAGGTGCGTCCAGAGAAAGGGGAGGACTAACGCGCTTGCGCTTACGCAATTCATCATAAAAAAGATTAGTAGCAATACGACTTAGCCAACCACGAAACTTGGCGGGATCTTGTAGACGATGAATATTGCGGTAGACTCGAATCCAAACTTCTTGAGCTAAATCGGCTCTTTCTTGCCAGTCGGGAGCTAGATGATAAAACAGGCGGTTGAGATGAGACTGATATCTTCGTAGCAATTCAGCAAAAGCTGCCCTGTCGGGCTGGGCATCTGCTTGACAAAAAACAATAAGCTCGTAATTAGAAAGTTTTTCAGGGGACACTAAGCTTTGGTTGCTGACCTGAGCTTTTGACCAGGATGCAGAAAGAGATTGACTCATGTACTTAAATTAACCTTCAGTATAGACTCTCTATATATCTCTTAAGACTAAATAATGATTACAAAAGTTCCAGCAGATTAGTTTGGGTTTCCCGACTCAGGGGAAAAATAGAGTTACAGCAAAGTCTAAGAAAAGCTTGAATCCTGTTCATAATTAGGGGCATAGTCCTTCAAGAGGCTGCTCAGTTGGCTTGCCATATTGCCTTCATTCTTATTGCCAATCGCCTGTCTTTCAGGGAAGAATTCAGGTCGATCTAAATAGCGCGCGATCGCCTCTGTTACCTGTTTTTGAATTAAACTTTGTAATTCTTGTTTCGCTCTTTGGCGTTGGTAGTTAGCTCCTTCTTCGGTGGTAGCATACAGTGGAGGTAAGCGATTGAGAGCATAGGCTGCAATGTCACCCACATCCAGGGAAGAATCGCTGGTTTGTTCGATTTCGGCTACGCGGGTAATTGCCTCGCTTAAAACCAACTCTTCCATCACGTTAATAAACTGTTTACGGGGAACAGCGACAACTTCTCCTGTTAGCAAAGAACCCATCAGCTTGTCTAAAGCGACATATTCTTCTACTGATAGCTCGGCGGCGGTATCGCAAATCCTGCCTACTTCGGCTTCCATGCTGGGGGTGAGATAACCATCCTGTAAAGCCTGTTCGACAATTGCATTGATTCCCATAGTTAAAGTCAAATAGTAATGACAAATTTAAATTAAGCTATTCCTCCGCACTATCTTAATCTCTATTTCCTCGGATCGGAAAGATATTTCGCCAAAAGTGTTATTTACCAACGAATCCGACCAGAATTAATGTAATTTAAAATACATTGAGACACTCGTTTGATTGCAAAAGCGCTATGAAGACAGCTTTGGCTACTCAATCGCCCCAAAGCGCCAAGGAACAGGGTCTACCGCCACTTGATTAACATACAAACCCCAATGCAGGTGTGGTCCAGTGGATGCCCCAGTCGAACCAATTGTGCCGATGCGCTGTCCTGCTTTAACCATTTCCCCAGCAGTAACTTCAATGTCCTGGAGGTGCATAAAAATACTTAAAACCCCTTGTCCGTGGTCGATGCCCACTACATTACCGTGGACATGAAAGCCGGCATCTTCGCGACCGATCAGTCTAACTTGACCACCTGCGGGAGCAATGATGGGAGAGCCGTACCCCCCAGCATAGTCAACTCCTTTGTGGTAGTAGTTTTGGGCAAAGACATTATTATAATAGCGGCGGATGCCGAATCCCGTCGAGACTCGATTGGGATTTGGTCGGAGAAAAGAACCCTGCCAGAATTTTTGCGGCGTAACTAACTGTTTAAATGTTGCCACCTGGTCTAATTCCATTTGGGTTGCTGGACGAGAAGCTTTGCCGCTAAGCCAGATACGCTGAATGGGAAAGACTTTATTTTTGACCCAAACGCCAATATTGCTGGTACGGTTATCTCCCTGAACTTGAACCGTCATTTTCCCAGGAGTACTGAGAGGAGAAGTCGGAATAAAAGCTCGATGTTTACCGTTATGCAGAAACAGAGGATAGTCTTTGCCGTCAACCTTAACGCTGGTGCTACTGCTGGGATCTTCAGTAGAAACCAGCACCGAAATTGTGTCTCCCAGTTGAGGCGAGGTGGGAGTTATGTCTACTTCTAAGGCTTTACTAGGAGTAGCGATCGCCAGCAGGATTGTCGTGGTAATTCCTGTAAGGCTAAATTGAAGACGCTCAAGCATACTAATTTGTGGCGGGGTTTATGAGTAGATACCAATTTAAGGGCTATTTTAGCTTTTGCCAAATATCTTGATTGTTGCGAATTATAATTGTTGATTGCCATAAGGTAACAAGTTTTCTGTAGGATATTGATATAGGACGCTTTTTGTCGCCCAGCTTTTCCCCTGAGACGAAGCAGGTATAGGGCGGTTTCGGTGGCAATAGTTTTTAATTAAAGTTTTTTATAGATGAGTATTTCTGAATCTGTGGTGCAGCAGTTGCTTGATAATTGCCCAGGCTGGCGACCGCAAATGTATTTTAAGTCCTCGCTCACAGCACTGTCTCATGCTATGGAGGATCTGGTTTTAAACGATGATACTGATACTCCCCTCGTAATTGCCAGCTTTCAGAGGGAGCGTTTTTATCGTCAAGAATCTCATCGCTACCGCAGAATTGCTCATAAATCTCACCAGGTATATGTTTTAGCTGCGCCAGAAACGGATTTTAGCGACGGCTCGGTTGACTATGAAACCATTGCCTTTGAAGCCGATGATGCTCTAGCCCAAGAGTGGCATCTCGTGATTGTAGGACAACAGTATGCCAGTTGTCTTATTTGCCGTGAACGCAATGTTCCCCAACGTGAAAATAAATATGTCTCGGCGATGGATACCAACCGCCGTTTTGAAGGGATTTGGACATTTGATCGTAACGTTACTTTAACTGCGGGCAAGCTCCTGTTATCCAGAATTCGCTGTTACAGACCAGAACTGGCTGCCAAAATCACCCAAGCCGAGAATTTGTATCTTGATTCGTCTCGCATCGAGCAAACTCAGTTAATCACCTCTCCTTTAGCCAACCCAGATCCTTTTGTTCAAAGGCTTGTCACCTATCTGCAGGCTAGTCAATATAAGCTGCTCAAATCCAATAAAACCCTGGCAATCAAACGGCAGAAAGAACAGCTAGTAAATTCAGTCACGGATGCTGTACGGCGATCGCTCAACACCAAGCAAATTTTGCAGGTGGCGGTACAAAAATTAGGTCAGGGAGTGGGAGTGTGCCGCTGTATTATTTATCGCTGTCGTGAGCATGATGCCGTGGCAACGATAGATCGGGAGTTTACTAGTCCAGGAATCAAGTCTGTTTTGGGTCAGAAATGGCAGTTAGCCAACAATCCTCTGTTTGCCGAAGCGATCGCCACTACCGAAACCGTTAGCGTTAATAATACTCATGAAGATGAGCGATTGACCAAGCTGGCTTGGGAACAGGGGACTGGGGATTTTTTTCGTAACTTGATCGAAAATTACGCAATTTCTTCTTGGCTATTAGCACCAATTTTCTATCATGGTCGGCTTTTGGGAGTTATGGAACTACACCACTGTAGCTCCGAAGCCATTAGCTGGAATCGTGATGACATTAATCTCGTCGATGCGATCGCCACCCAGATTGGTGTAGCCCTAATTCAAGCCGAAGCCTATGCCGATTTAGAAGACCTTAATGAGCAGCTTGAGGCTTTGGATCGTACCCGCTCTAATTTAGTGGCGATTGTCGGTCATGAACTGCGTACTCCCCTTTCTACGATTCAAGTCTGTCTCGAAAGTTTGGCAAGTGAACCAGATATGGCATCGGAGATGAGCCAGGTTATGCTCGATACTGCCCTCAAAGATGCTGAGAGAATGCGCCATTTAGTCCAAGATTTTCTTACCCTGTCCAAACTTGAGGGGGGAGGCGTGGAATGGAATATTGAAACCTTATCCATTACCGAATGTATTGACTTAGCCATTAGTAACGTCAAAGCGCGACAGTTCAATCAGTCCATGCCGCAAATCAAAAATCTCACCTCTCCCGATGATTTACCTTTAGTGGAAATCGATGGCGAATGGCTGGTGGAAGTATTAGCCAAGCTGCTAGATAATGCCTGTAAGTTTACCCAGGCAGATGGCAAAATTACGATCGCCGTTAAGACCAACGGCGGTAAAACCCTAGAGGTAACTGTATCTGATACAGGTAGAGGCATTGACACCGCTAGCCTAGAATCCGTCTTTGATCGTTTTTATCAAGAAGAGGGGGCGCTACGGCGCAGTGCAGGAGGAACAGGATTAGGTTTGGCTATCTGTCGCCAGGTGGTCAAAAATTGGGGTGGAGAAATCTGGGCAGAATCTCCTGGCAAGGATCAGGGCAGTATCTTTCACTTCACCATTCCCCTCAAAGCAAATAAACAGAAATCTCTTCCGAATAACTCTTTATCTGCTAAATATCAAGCCAGACTGGGAAAAAGTGATAAAAATTAATAGCCAGTAATAGAACTAAAAACTGTTACAGTTTTTGACACATTCATAATTTTACGCCAAGACGAATGATAGGATGCCCTAAATACCTTTAATTGAGGATTTTTATATATGGCAGAAGAAATCAAGCTTTCTGGGAAAATGCCCCAGTTTGGTGGTAGCACAGGTGGATTGCTCACCAAGGCACAAGTAGAAGAAAAATATGCTATTACCTGGACAAGCAAGAAAGAACAGGTTTTTGAAATGCCTACTGGTGGCGCAGCGATTATGAATGAAGGAGAGAATCTACTTTATTTGGCGCGCAAGGAGCAGTGCTTGGCATTAGGAACGCAACTTCGGACTAAGTTCAAACCGAGAATTCAAGACTACAAAATCTATCGTATCTTCCCCAGTGGTGAAACTCAATATCTGCATCCAGCGGATGGCGTGTTCCCTGAGAAAGCAAACGAAGGTCGTGAATATAACGGGAAGAAAGACCGTCGTATTGGTCAAAACCCTCAGCCAGCCACAATCAAATTTTCTGGGAAAGCACCTTACGAGGTCTAGCCAGCAACCGATAAAATTAGGAAGGATGAAGCAAGGATGATGTTCTAGATTTGTCCTTCTTTTTTTGTGCCAACCGCAACTGCTCCTTATTCCTCAATCCTCATTGTTTTTAAATGATCTTCCCTAACTTCGACCAGTTTACTGAGCTAGCGCAACAGGGTAATTTTGTTCCTGTCTATCAAGAATTAGTTGCCGATTTAGAAACTCCAGTATCGGCTTGGTATAAAGTGTGTGCGGGTCAACCCTATAATTTTCTGCTGGAGTCGGTAGAAGGAGAAGAAAAATTAGGTCGCTATAGTTTTTTGGGCTGTGACCCCATGTGGGTCTTAGAAGCGCGGGGGGACAAGACAACCCAAACCCTGCGAAATGGTTCGGTCAATGAATTTACAGGTAATCCTTTTGAAATTTGCGATCGCTGTCTGGCATCGATCAAGCCGGTCAAACTACCTCAGCTACCTCCAGGAATTGGTGGTCTATTTGGGGTTTGGGGTTATGAACTAATTCGCTGGATTGAACCACGAGTACCCGTCAACGAGATCCAGCCTGAAGACTTACCCGATGGTGTCTGGATGCAGGTCGACAACTTAATTATCTTTGACCAGGTGAAGCGCAAAATTTGGGCAATTGCCTATGCTGACCTACGTCATGAAAATCAGACTCTAGAGCAAGCTTATCAGCTAGCGGGCGATCGGGTAACAAAATTAATGCTCAAGCTTCAGTTACCTCTACCAATCGAAGCAAAAGCACTAGCATGGAAAAGCTCTTACCAGAGTAAAGCTACAGACGAGGGAGGAGTAGTCTATTGCAGCAACACCGATAAACAGTTATTTTGTGACAATGTGAATCGGGTTAAAGAATATATTCATGCGGGAGATATCTTCCAGGCGGTTTTGTCCCAAAGACTCTCTACTGTCTATAATGGTCATCCGTTCAATCTCTACCGCTCTTTGCGTTTGGTTAATCCCTCTCCCTACATGAGCTACTATCAATTTGGCGATTGGCAGCTAATTGGCTCATCTCCCGAAGTAATGGTTAAGGCGGATTTTAAACCAGATGGCAAGTTATCTGCCACCTTGCGACCCATCGCTGGTACTCGCCCCCGTGGTCGTACAAGTCAGGAGGACGAAGCTTATGCAGCAGACTTATTGGCTGATCCTAAAGAAGTAGCCGAACATATTATGCTGGTGGATTTGGGACGCAATGATCTAGGACGAGTCTGCACCAAAGGTAGCGTCACTGTAGATGAATTAATGGTGATTGAGCGTTATTCTCACGTGATGCACATTGTTAGTAACGTTGTGGGTGAAATCGAACCTGGCAAAACTGCTTGGGATCTTTTGAAAGCCTGTTTTCCCGCGGGAACAGTCAGTGGCGCGCCGAAAATTAGAGCCATGGAAATTATTCATGAATTAGAGCCAGAAAGACGAGGACCCTATTCTGGTGTTTATGGCTACTATGACTTTGAGGGACAGCTCAATAGTGCCATCACCATTCGCACCATGATTGTTCGCCCCTACCAGCAAAATCAATGTATGGTTTCAGTACAGTCGGGGGCAGGAATGGTAGCAGATTCTGTTCCTGAATCGGAATATCAAGAAACCCTAAATAAAGCCAGAGGTCTACTAGAGGCAATTAAAAGTGTCAATTAACTGGAGCTAGCAATCAAAAGCTAGCAGTAGCGTTGGCAAGACATAAAAACATACTTTTGTGATGTATTTTTATTTTGGCTTATGTATGTTAATTTAATTATATTTGTGGGTAGAATAGGTCTGAAATTAAGTCAATCAAACTAATTACAGGCATCTTGATTTTGAATCACTAAAAACCAGTTGCTGTTTATCCCTATCATGCAAATTAAAATGTTACATTGGGAACTCAAGGTTTAGCTTAAGTGCAAAATCAAAGGCAAAATTGGGTCTAGGTTACAATTAAATGTCTCAATTTGATAATTGGCATAGACTTAAGATCTCAATGCTGTTCCTAGTTCAGATTTGTTATATCAAGAACACCTAATATTCAACCATGACATTAGTAAACAAAGACCAATGACTGAACTAACTCAAGATTTATCTTTGGCTCAAGCTTGCTCTTTGATGAACAGTTATGCTTTTGATTTAGGGCGTGATGATGCCGACAGATTAGTAGACTGCTGGCTTGATTTGTATCAGCCTAACTGGATCAGATTAGCAACTATTGAAGCACTATATTTAGGACGTTACAAGGCAATTTCCATAGAGCATATTTTGAATGTTTGGCTCCGTATTGGTACGCCTAATCCTCACTTTACCTATGAATTTGAACGGTTGATCTGCCGTAAATTACCCAAGCATCTGAGCGATTTATCTAACTTGACTGCTAACGCCTCTAGAACTCATTCCCTGAGCTCGGTGAATACAGCACTACCTGCTGTAACCCAGACTAATATTGTTGACAATGGGGTCATTGGCGTAAATCTAAATCTGCAAGCTGGCGAAGATTGTAGCTCTTCTGCCAGCATTCCTGCTGTCTCCCATTGGGGGTTGTCTTATAATCCTATCTGGTCTGATCTGAGGGGAGGTAGCAAGATAATTCATCAGTTTATTCCTTTGCCCGACGTATCCTCCTTTTTTGCGAGGCTGAAAATGTTTGGCGAAGAAAAACCATAAGGTTAGCGATTTAGATTACAATATGTAAAGTAATCGCTGTTCGGAAATCGGAAATTTAATGCGCGTAGCAATTGTTGGTGCAGGGTTAGCAGGGATGGCGACAGCCATTGATCTAGTTGATGCTGGTGCCGAAGTAGAAATATTTGAATCCCGTCCTTTTGTTGGCGGGAAAGTTGGTAGCTGGGTAGACAAAGATGGTAATCATCTGGAAATGGGTCTACACGTTTTTTTCGGCTGCTACTACAACCTATTTGGCTTAATGGCAAAAGTAGGAGCAATCGATAACTTGCGTCTAAAGCAGCACACCCATACTTTTATTAATGAGGGGGGGAGAGTTGGCGAACTGGATTTTCGTTTTCTGACTGGCGCACCTTTCAATGGTCTCAAAGCTTTTTTTACTACCTCTCAACTTTCTGCCGTGGACAAAGCGGCTAATTCTCTGGCTTTAGGCACAAGCCCCATCGTTAGAGCTTTGATAGATCCTGAAGGGGCGATGAAAACTATTCGCGACCTGGATTCAGTTAGCTTTGCCGACTGGTTTCGGAGTCATGGAGGCAACAACGGCAGCTTGCAGAAGATGTGGAATCCTATCGCTTATGCTTTAGGTTTTATCGATACGGAAAATATCTCAGCCCGCTGTATGCTAACCATCTTTCAGTTTTTCGCGACTAAGACCGAAGCTTCAGTTTTGCGGATGCTCGAAGGTTCTCCCCAGGAATATCTCCATCAGCCAATTATTGACTATTTAGAAGCACGGGGAACAAAAATTCATACCCGTCATCGCGTCAAAGAAGTATTGTTTGAGGATTCTCAGGATAGTACCCAGGTAACAGGAATAGTGGTCGGGAACGGCGAAACAGTGAAAACGATTCGGGCGGATGCTTATGTCTGTGCCTGTGATGTACCTGGGATTAAAAAGCTGATTCCTTCAGAGTGGCGTAAATGGTCGGAGTTTGACAACATTTACCAGCTAGAAGCCGTCCCTGTGGCAACGGTACAGTTGCGTTTCGATGGTTGGGTAACAGAATTAAGCGATGAGGCAAGTCGCAAGCAGCTTGAAGCAGCAGCGGGATTAGACAACTTACTTTATACCCCCGATGCAGATTTTTCCTGTTTTGCCGATTTAGCTCTAACCAGCCCTGGAGACTACTATAAAGAAGGAGAAGGCTCGCTACTACAGCTAGTCCTCACGCCAGGAGATCCCTTCATCAAGCAGAAAAATGAGGATATTGCCCATCATATTTTAGAGCAGGTGCGTAAGCTGTTTCCGTCTGCTAGAAAATTAAACATGACCTGGTATAGCGTCGTTAAACTAGCACAGTCTCTTTATCGCGAAGCTCCTGGAATGGACCCTTATCGTCCACCCCAGAAAACTCCTGTTGGTAATTTTTTCTTGGCGGGTAGCTATACTCAGCAAGACTATATTGATAGTATGGAAGGAGCAACTTTATCAGGGAAGCAGGCGGCTAAAGCTATATTAGAAAACGCAGCAACCCTGAAAGCTCTAGCAGTATAGAAATATACAAGAAGTATCGAGCGATCGCCTGTTGCCCATCTCTAGGATATTGAAACGCACTCATAGCGTTGACGAACATGACAGACTGGCTAGAACACACCGTACAAATTGAAGTACCCGTATCGATTACCTTAGCCTGGAGTCTTTGGTCAGATTTAGAGCAGATGACCCTCTGGATGAAGTGGATTGATTCGGTCAAAGTGCTGGAGGAGAATCCCCAATTATCTCGTTGGAAGCTAGCCAGTGGTGGGTTTAATTTTACCTGGCTTTCGCGCATAGTTCAGGTAGTCCCAGAACAAATTATTGAGTGGCAGTCTGTTGATGGTTTGCCCAATAAAGGGGCAATTCGCTTTTATGATCGCAAAGATGACAACTGTATAGTTAAAATGTCCTTCGCCTATGCTGTGCCAGGGATTATTGGCAGGCTGATGGATAATCTGATTGGTGATATTGTCGAATCCACCGTCATGGCAGATTTGGAACGATTTAGAGAATACGCCATTGAGCAAAGAGACAAAGAGGCTTCGCGTCCTAGCTATACGGGATAAAGAATAGACCAATAAAACAATCGTCATTGCTGATTTAAGGTATAAAGTAGCTCCTAAGTAGTTGGGTAAAATTAAATATAAAATGTCCCTTGCTAGGAAGGTAGGGGAATAGGGCGAAACTAACTTAGCAGTCTAGTTTTATAAATAATTGTGCCTACCTACTTAGCCTTTCAGTTGATTTGCTTGGTAGTGGAAATTATAGAACCATTCCTCGATCCAGCAACGCAAAAAATTCATTATTTTTATTACTTTACAGTGTCTTTCTATACGGTAGATACAATTTAAATTCGTCACAATTAAATTTAGTTGCTCGCAACTTTCCGACCCATCCTCGATCAAAATATATGCAACCAAAGATTATCATTTGTGGCTTGGGACGCACGGGGTCTAAAATCTATAGTTTGCTGAAGCAGCAGGGAGCAGAAGTAGTAGCAATTAGCCACACTCCCATTGATACCGCCCGAAGTAAACAAATTATTGTTGGCGATCCGCGAGATAACGTTATTTTAATTCAGGCAGGAATTCGGCAGGCTCAGACTCTGGTTTTAGCTCACGATGATGATGCTCTTAATCTAGCAATTTTGACCCAAGCAAGAGTACTTAATCCACAAATTCGGATTATCAATCGTTTACTCAATCATACACTGGGCGATCGCCTGGATCTGACTTTACCCGACCACTTTACCATGAGCGTTGCCGCTCTATCCTCACCCCTGTTTACCTTTGCCGCATTGGGCAATAAAGCAATCGGTCAGCTACAGCTATTTAATCGCACTTGGCCCATCAACGAAGAAATAATTGATGCCCACCATCCCTGGTTAGGTAAAAAACTGGAGGATCTCTGGGTCGATTCCAATCGGATGCTCATCTATTATCTCCCCGTTCAAGGTGAGATCGACCTAGTTTCCGCTATTGTTAAGAACAAAGTATTATCGGTTGGCGATCGCCTGATCATAGGCACAAAACCCTTGGTAGTTAACAAACGTAGCTCGTGGCAAAAAAAATTGTCCAAAGCGATCCTCAATCTGCCGCGCTATCAACATTATGCTCGTCCTGTAACTTTGGTCAGTTTGGCACTGTTGGCAGTAATTGTCTTAGCAACAGTGATTTACGTCAGCGTTAATTTGCAAACCTCCATCGCTGATGCTCTTTATTTTTCCGTCGGCATGATTACTGGCGCGGGGGGAAAAGAGGAAGTAGCCGAAGGAGCAGCAGACTACATCAAGGTATTTACCGCCATGATGATGATCGTTGGTGCAGGAGTAATTGGTATTTGCTACGCCTTGATTAATGATTTTGTTTTGGGCAGCCGTTTCCGACAGACAATAGATGCCGCGAGAATTCCCCGTCATAACCATCACGTTGTCTGTGGTTTAGGTGGAGTGGGAATTAAAGTTGCTTGTCAACTGCATTCCCAGGGGCATGAAGTAGTGATCATCGAATCTGATTCCAATAACCGCTATATTCGTGCGGCTCGTTCTCGGGGCATTCCTGTGATTATTGAAGATGCGAGTATGTCTTCTAGTCTCAGAGCGGTTAATATCAAGCGAGCAGTTAGCCTGATCGCGGTAACTAGCAAAGATACAACTAACCTAGAAATTAGCCTGACTGCAAAAGCATTAGCACCCTACCTCAAAACCGTGGTTCGTAGTGGCGACCCTCAATTTGCTCAATCAATGCAGGAGGTCTTTAAATTTGATAATGTATTGTCTCCCTTAGAATTAGCAACCTACTCTTTTGCGGCAGCGGCGTTGGGAGGGAGAATTCTGGGTAATGGAATGACCCAAGATTTACTTTGGGTGGCACTTGGCACAACAATCACTTCTAATCATCCTTTTGATCAGCAAATAGTTCAAGATGCGGCAATCAAAAGCAATTTTGTACCGCTATATTTGGAGCGCAAAGGCTATAATCTCCATGGCTGGCAACTGTTAGAAACTCGTCTCCAATCTCAGGATGTACTGTACTTAACCATGCCTGCTAGTGGTCTAGACCAACTGTGGCGTAATCCTCGTACCGACGGCGATTTGCTCGATCGCCTGGAAGGAAGTTTTAGTCATTAGCTATTGGTGATAAGTTAAAGGTCTACGTTGCTAGACAAACACCAAAATTATTAAATTTTGAGTATTCAGCTTTGAGAATTCAGCGATCGCACTATTTGGTCAATCATACTAAATTCTGTTTCCGTTGAATACTTAAAACTTGTATGAAGTCACAAAGGCGCATAGTTCGCCGCATGTAGGGTCTGAGTTTAATTAATTTCTTCAAATTTCAAGTATATTTTGGTAATCGGATTTAATATCAGTCGCCTAAAATCGTTCCCAAAGAAAAAGTAGAGATAGACAATTGATCTATCTCTACTTGATTAGCGGGACTTAAACAAAAATCAAGCCCAAACAAAGCCCAAACTGGCTTTATAAGCAGTAAAAACGTCTATATTTTGATTGAGCCACTGGACAAAACGA